>JANMVY010000618.1:0-1748 GCA_031393535.1 Actinomycetes bacterium
GTATCGACAGATCACTTGCAGGATCTCGCACACCATCGACGGCACGTAGGGTCGCAGGTCGCCGTCGCCCCGGGTGCGCGTGAGGTGCCGCAAATAGGTCGCGTCGTCACGGGTGTACGCGATGCCCTGCGCCGTGGCGACTCGTCGGAGGATCTCGTCGAACCCGGCGTCGTCGATCGAACCGATGTACACCTTGCTCTGCAATCGACGGAAGAAGGCTTCGTCACCCAGTGCCGCCGGAGGAAGGTTGGTCGAGAACACCACCTTCACATTGAACGGCACCTCGAACTTCACGCCCGTGTTGAGCGACAAGTAGTCGATGCGGCGATCGAGCGGCACAATCCAGCGGTTGAGCAACTGCGCCGGGCTCATCGACTGCCGACCGAAATCGTCGATCACGAACATGCCGTTGTTGGCCTTCATCTGCAAGGGCGCGAGGTAGATGCCGCTCCTCGCGTCGAAGTTCAGATCGAGCATCTGCGGGACGAGCTCACCGCCTCCGATCACGCACGGCCGCTCGCAGAGGACCCATCGCTTGTCCATGTCGCTCGGCTGCTCGGGTGCCGGAGTGTGCACCGTGGGATCGAACACCATGATGATCTGGCCGTCGACCTCCACCGCGCGCGGTACCGCGATCATGTCGCCGTAGGCGCGGATCATCCGTTCGGCGATACTCGACTTGCCGGTACCGGGCGGGCCGTAGAGGAAGATCGCGCCGCGGGCCATCATCGCGGGGCCGAGCTCGTCGATCAGGCCGGGATCGATGACCAGGTCCGAGAACGAATGCAGCAGACTCGCCCGATCGACGTCGAGCCGGGGTTCTTGGGTCCGCACGACGCTCTCGTAGTGCTCGAGCGGCACCGGAGCCACGCCGGCGTATGCGCAGGCTTGCATGCGTTCAGCCGCGAGCGACTTGCCGGCCTCGGTAAGCACGATCACGTAGTCGCGACCGACCATGCCCTCGAACTCGACCAGCTTCTTCTCGCGAAGGCTTATGACGAACGACTCGGTCAAGCTGTGGTTGATGCAGAGTCCTGCGCTCAATCGTGCGATCGACGTGCGACCGTCGATGAGGGTGCGCCGCAGGACCAGATCGACCAGCAAGGACTCGTGCAGCCCCAGATCGTCGAAGCTGCGCGGCACGCGGACGAGTGCGAGGGTCTCCGGGTTCACGCCGAGTTCTTCGGCGGGCACCGGCGACGCCTTGAGGACTGAACCCCCCGCTCAGTTCGCGCCGACCGGCTCGTCGATGCCGTACAAGGCGGCTGCGTTTCCCCATAGCAGCTGACGGCGCAACGCGGGGGTGAGCCCACCCATGCTCGCCTCGATGCGGTCGGCGATGTTGTCGTAGAGGCATGTCGGGTGCGGGAAGTCGGTCTCGAACAGGAGCTTGTCGATCGGCAGATCGTCGAGCAGCTTCGTGGTGGCGACCGTCTCGAACCAATGACACGCGTACACCTGCCGCCGGAAGTAGTCCGAGGGCAACATCTCCCATTCGCTCGTTCGATGGTGACGGGCCTCGAGGTAGCTGTGATCGACCGCTTCGAGCACGAACGGCACCCACCCGATGCCGCTCTCGACCGAAACGAACCGCAGGTCGGGGAACCGGGGGAGCACGCCGCTCGTGAGCAGATCGGCGACCTGCACACCGTTCTTCAAGAAGAGCTCGACCGAGCTGAGCGCATAGGTCGCAGCACTGCCGTGCGCGGCGATGCGCTGGGGTGTGAAGATCGAGCCGACGTCGCCGC
>JANMVY010000133.1:0-3779 GCA_031393535.1 Actinomycetes bacterium
GGTGCGAGCGCGCGCACCTGCGCGACGTCGACCGTCGCGGACAACCGCACGTCGACGCCGAGCTTTGCGAGCTGACGCACTCGCACGTCGATGACGTTGGCGAAGTCGCGTCGGCGTTCGGCCCGGGTTATGACATTGACCTGCCCACCCAGGCGCGGTTCGGACTCGCACAGCACCACGTCGTGGCCGCGTCGAGCGGCGAGCACTGCTGCTTCGAGCCCCGCAGGCCCGCCGCCGATGACGAGAACCCGCTTGGCGCAATCGGCGCGCGTGAAGAGCGACACACCCCATTCGGCCTCGCGGCCCACAGTGGGGCTCTGCGTACACGTGATGGGCAGATGTTGGAAATGGCGACCGATGCAGCCCTGTCTGGCTCCGGTGGCGATGTCGTGCGGCGGGGCCCACGATTACGATTCGCCACCATGCGATCTGTCATCGAAGTGTCCCGTGCCGGCACGATCAAGGCGCCGCCAGCCGCAGTGTGGGCGACCATCGCCGACTTCGGCAGCGCGCACACCTACTTCCCCGCAATCACCGAGTGCGTACTCGTCGGATCAGGGATCGGTGCCCGCCGCCACCTCCGCACCAGCGATGGCGGTACGACGATCTCGGAGCTCATCGAGCTCGACCACACCGCAATGACCATGGGCTATCGCGTCGTCGAATCGAGCGTCCCGATCGAGGACTACTGCTCCCGGCTGGTCGTGCGCCCGTCGGCTGGCGGGTGCGAGGTCAGCTACTCGAGCCGCTTCGAGGCTCGCGCCGGGCACGATCCCGCGGAGGTAGAGCAGTTCCTGATCGACCAACTCGATGCCGCGATCGGTGGCCTGCGAGACCTGCACGAATAACTCGACCACACGGGAGCGAGGCACGATCGCATGGTCTGGGCGTATCGCGTCCGCCACCACCGCATCGACGCGCCCATCGGTCAACGCCTCGATGTCGCGGAGCGTCTTGTTTCGCCCGTACGCGAACGACAGATCGGTGACCGCCTCGGCCGAGTCGTCGATGTCGACGCCGATCACCGTGGCCCTGCACTTCGAGGCGTTGGCGCAAGGCTCCGGCGAGCACGCCCGAGGTACCGGTGATCACATAGGTTCGCGATTCGTCCACGACCCCGGTAGCACGGGGATGCGAGGCGGGCGTGGCATCAAAGCGGTGATCAGGGGACGACGTAGCCGCCGTCGACGGCGAGCGCATGCCCGAGCACGAACGACGCGGCGTCCGAGCACAGCCACACGACCGCAGCGGCGATCTCGTCCGCGGTGCCGATGCGACCAATCGGGTGCAGAGCCTTCAGCTGGTCCTCGAGACCAGGGACCTGGGCCATCGCGGTGTCGACCATCGGGCTCCACACGGTGCCAGGACACACGGCGTTGATGCGGATGCCTCGCGAACCGTATTCGAGCGCCCCGGTCTTGGTGAGGCCGATCACGCCATGCTTGGAGGAGACATACGCCGACTGGTTCGGATATGCGACGAGCCCGGCGCCTGATGCCGTGTTCACGATCGCGCCGCGCGTTTCGCCAGTACGCCTTCCCTGTTCGAGCATCGCTTGGATCTCGTGCTTCATGCACAAGAACACCCCGCGGAGCATCACCCCCATGACACGATCCCACTCGTCGTCGGGGAGCTCGGCGATAGGCAGATTGGCGCCGGCAACGCCGGCATTGTTGTGCGCGAAGTCGATGCGTCCAAAGGTGCGAATTGTCTCGGCCACCATGTGCGCGACATCGACGGACTGCGCAACGTCAGTGCGGACAAAGTGTGCGTATCCGCCGCCGGTCGCGATGATCGATGCCGTCTCGCGTCCGTGTTCGACATCTACATCGGCGACGACAACGCTCGCGCCTTCGTCAGCGAACGCGAGCGCCGAAGCACGGCCGATCCCACCCGCGGCGCCTGTGACGATCGCGACCCTTCCTGTGAACATGCCCATGCCCAAAAACCTACTGGCAGTTCAACGACGTCACGGTCACCTCCGACGCCGAGGCCACCATGCGGCCCGCGTTTTCGCCCTGCCCGCGACGAGGCCGGCGTGACCGCCGGGCCTGACTTGCATCACTAGGATCTACCGCGTCGCCTCACATCCGGGAGCCACCATGCCAGTCACTGGTTGGGATCATGTGTCGTTTCCTGCGGGCGACCCCGACGCGCTGATGGCCTTCTACAAACGACTCGGGTTCGCGACCATCAATGAAGACGCGTTCCGCAACGGTACGTACCCGCTGTTCGCCATCGCGATCGGCCCGCAGGCGAAGCTCAACTTCCACGGGCCCGCCATGTGGCAGGACCCCAAGTTCGCGGCGCGCGGCCCCAGCGCGCTGCCGGGTTGCGGTGACTTCGCGTTCGTCTTCGACGGCACGATCGAAGACGCGATCGCGCTGATCGAACAAGCCGGCGCGAAGGTCGAATACGGCCCCCTCGACCAACGCGGTGGAGCCGACGCCGGCACCCGCATGGGAACGAGCGTCTACACCCGAGACCCCGACGGCAACCTCGTCGAGTTCATGACCTATCCGTCTACCGGGCGCTACCCCACCCTCGGTGGCTGAGAGGGCCCCCCTCACCGATGGCCGAGTCCGCGTTGGCGTCGACCACATCGATCCGGCCTTCGTCACCGACGGTGTCCCGTACGACACCTTGGCTCGCATCCCACGGCGCGGAACCCGTGTACCGACCTCCGCCGGGAGCTGCTTCCTGTCGCGCTACCGTGCCGGCGAGCGAGTCTTCATCGCGCGCTTCGTCGAGGAGTCGCTCCGCCACGACACGCGCGACAGCAACGGCTCGAAAACACGCTCACACACGCTCGCCTACGCTCGATGACAGCGATGAGCATGGGGGCTGACGACGTGGGCGACGATTTCGACGCGGTGATCGTGGGCGCCGGTTTCGCCGGGCTGTACGCACTGCACAAGCTGCGCAATGAGCTCGGCATGCGCGTCCGCGCATTCGAAGCCGGCGACGGCGTGGGCGGTACGTGGTATTGGAATCGGTACCCGGGCGCGCGGTGTGACTCCGAAAGCTTCTACTACTGCTATTCGTTCTCGGACGACCTGGCCCAGGAGTGGGAGTGGTCGGGCCGCTACCCCGAACAGCCCGAGATCGAGCGCTACCTCAACCACGTGGCCGATCGGTTCGCGTTGCGGCGCGACATCCAAGTGTCGACCCGCGTCACGTCAGCCCGCTACGACGACGGCACAAACCGGTGGGAGGTTCGCACCGACGCCGGCGACATCGTGACGGCTCGGTACCTGGTCTCCGCCGTCGGATGCCTCTCGACGCCACTGGTGCCCGAGATCGCGGGTCTGGACACGTTCGCGGGCGAGGTCTACTTCACCGCGAGGTGGCCGAAGGATCGCGTCGACTTCACCGGCAAACGCGTGGGGCTCATCGGTACGGGCTCGAGCGGCATTCAGGCGACACCGGTGATCGCGGAGCAGGCTCGTCACCTCACCGTGTTCCAACGCACCGCGAACTTCAGCATCCCGGCGCGCCATCACGCGTTCTTGGCCGAGGACCAGGCCGACATCAAGGCCAACTACGACGAGATCTTCGCGCTCGCGCGGAACTCGGCGGGGGGGTTTCCTTTCGCGGCGATCGAGCGCGAGACGATGAGCGTGCCGGCCGACGAGCGCACCGAGATCCTCGAAGAGCTGTGGGCACTCGGTGGGTTCCGCTTCCTGTGGGGCGGCTTCTGTGATCTGCTGCGCGATCCCGCGGCGAATGAGATCGCGTCCGACTTCGTCCGCGCCAAGATCCGCGAGACCGTCAACGAC
>JANMVY010000155.1:0-3202 GCA_031393535.1 Actinomycetes bacterium
CCCGAACGTGGGTCAGGCGGTCGACCTGCGCGCGGACGCGAGGCTCGTACTGGTAGGCCCGCCACTCAGTGCGCAGGACCTCCGACTTCTGCGCGCGCTCAGCGCCCAGCTCGGCGCGGCGCTCACCAACCGCGAGTTGCACGCGCAGGCGGCCAAGGCCGAGTTGTACGCCGAGGCGAGCAACTTGCGCACGGCCATGCTGCAATCGGTGTCCCATGATCTGCGCACGCCGCTCGCTTCGATCAAGGCGTCGGTCACGAGCTTGTTGCAACCCGATGTGCGATTCACCGATGCCGACCGACGTGACCTGATGGACACCATCAACGAGGAGACGGACCGGCTCGATCACGTGGTGGGCAACCTGCTCGATATGAGTCGGCTCCAAGCCGATGCCGTCGATCCGGTGCGCGTCGTCGTCGACATCGAGGTTGCCTTGGGCGCCGCACTCGCGGCGATCGCCGCGCCGAACGACCGTGTTGTGGTCGATCTGCCCGCCGCGCTTCCTGCGGCGTGCGCTGATCCGGTGTTGCTCGAGCGCGCGCTGTCGAACCTGTTGGCGAACGCGCTCGCGTGGTCGCCCGACGCCGAGCCAGTGCGCGTCGACGCGCGCGAGTCGAGCGGGCGCGTCGTCATCCGCATCGCGGATCGCGGACCCGGTATCCCGGCGGGCAAGCGGTCCACCGTGTTCGAGCCATTCCAGCGTCTCGGGGACCGGTCTCAACAAATCGGCGTCGGACTCGGTCTTGCCGTGGCGAAAGGGTTTGTCCACGCAATGCGGGGCGATCTCGAGCTCGATGACACGCCGGGCGGGGGCCTGTCGGTGTTCGTATCGCTGCCCAAGGCCGCGTCGTGACGCGCATTCTCGTCGTCGACGATGAGCCGCAGATCCGCCGCATCGTCGCAACGAACCTGCGCGCGAGGGGCATGGACGTCGATCTCGCGGCATCGGGCGAGGAGGCACTACAGCTCCTCGACACGCGTCCGCCCGATCTGATGTTGCTCGACCTGGGTCTGCCGGGCATCGACGGCGTGCGGGTCATCGAGGTCACGCGCCAGAGGAGCGACGTGCCGATCGTTGTGTTGTCGGTTCGCGATCTCGAAGCGGACAAAGTGCGCGCGCTGGACGCGGGCGCCGATGACTATGTCACCAAGCCCTTCGGCATCGACGAGTTGCTCGCGCGGGTGCGTGCCGCACTTCGTCGACACGCCGGTGCGGCCGAAGTACGCGTGTACCGCACTGATCGATTGCACATCGACCTGGACAAAAAAGTGGTGTGGGTCGACTCGGGGCCGGTGCATCTCACGCGGCTCGAATGGCGCATCGTCGAGGTACTGGTGACGAACGCCGGTCGGCTTGTCAGCCAGAAAGACCTGTTGCAGCAGGTGTGGGGTCCGCAGTACGCGACCGAGACGAACTATCTGCGTGTGTATCTCACCCACCTCAGGCGCAAGCTCGAGGTCGACCCATCGCGTCCGCGGCACTTCATGACCGAGACCGGAATGGGCTATCGATTCGTGCCCTGACCATCGGCGACCGCGTCGGAGCAGTTTGTCGACCATGATGCTGTCCGTCGCCACGGTGCAGAACGGCGACGAGTTCCTCGATCCGTCGTTCACCGGTGGGAACGGTTCGAGGACGTGCGCCTATGACCTCGACGGCGTGGGCGTCGATCACGTCAGCGACGCTCAGATGCGCAAGGCCTCATCGTGGGCGAGCTCAGGTGGTGCTCCGGCCACGCCTGGCTCCGGCGTGACCTCGTGATAGTGGGGGTTCAGGTGCAGCGGCACCGAGATCACGATCGTGCGCGGGCGGAACAGCAGTCGCGCCTTCAGCGCGAGCGCGGACTGGTTGTGCAGCAACTGCTCCCACCAGCGGTCGACTACGAGCTCGGGGAGGATCACCGTCATGTTGTCGTTCGGGTGCCGAGCACTCACCTCGTCGAGAAAGCGTAGGAGCGGGCGGGTGAGCTCGCGGTAGGGGGAGTCGACGACCTCGAGGTGGGCGTCGACCGCGAACTTCGCCCAGTCGGCGCGAATGTGCTCGGCCTGCTCGGCGTCGCACACGGTGGCGCACACGAGGTTGTCCGGGCGGAGTCGTTTCGCGAACGCGATGGCCTCGAGGCTGGAACGGTGTACCCCGGAGACGAGCACCACCGAGGTGTTGCCCCGCACCGCCGGCTGCCAGCCGGGCGCGACTCGAAGCAGGTTCGCGACCCGAAGGTAATGCGTGTGCGTGATCCACAGCAGCGCCATCACCAGGGGGATCACGACGATTGGCACCCAGGCGCCGATCGTGAACTTCGTGACCATCACGACGAGGAGCACGATCGCCGTCGCCACGGTGCCGATTGCGTTCACCACCATGCCCCAACGCCAGCCCGGTTCGCGCTCTTTGCGATGGTGCACCACCATGCCGGCCTGCGACAGCGTGAACGCAGTGAACACGCCGACTGCGTAGAGCGGGATGAGGCGGGTGGTGTCACCCCCGAACGCGACGATGAGGAGCGATGCGAAGATCGACAGGATCAGCACACCGTTCGAGAACACGAGCCGGTCTCCGCGATTCGCGAACTGCCGCGGCATGAAGCGGTCCTTCGACAGGAACGACGCGATGCGAGGGAAGTCGGCGAACGCCGTGTTGGCCGCGAGGATGAGGATTGAGAACGTGAGGATCTGCATGGTCCAGTACATGAACCCGGTGCCGCCGTAGACGTGCCGTGCCACCTGTGACAACAGCGTCTCGTCGTGGCTCGGGATCGGCTGCAGCCGGTGGGCGAGCACTGAGATGCCGAGGAACAGGGCGCCGAGGATGGAGGCCATCCACACGAGCGTCTTGCTCGCATTCTTCGAGGCGGGCTCCTTGAACGCCCCGACACCGTTCGAGATGGCCTCGATGCCCGACAGGGCGACCGCGCCCGAAGCGAACCCGCGCATGAGATAGAAGAGACCGACCGTCTTCGCGAACTCCGCGTTCTTTCTGATCTCGTCGAGCCGCGCCGCATCGGTAGGGATCGGTTTGAGATCGCCGGTGAACGAGCGGTAGAGCCCGATGGTGAGCAGAACGGCGAGCGCGACGATGTAGCCATAGGTGGGCAGGGCGAACACGCGCCCGGATTCCTTCACACCCCGCAGGTTGGCGAGCATGATGATCATGACCGCGGCGAGGCACATCAACACGCGGTAGTCGCCGAGGCCGTCGACC
>JANMVY010000160.1:0-2519 GCA_031393535.1 Actinomycetes bacterium
GAGCTCATGACCCCCGCGCCCGGCACCCATTGCGGCCCGGCCGATTGGGAGATCGACGACAGCCTCCTCGATGGCTGACCCGCGCCCCTGCTCACCCGAACATTGGTCCTCGGGCCACCTCAGAGGTGGCTGAGAGACCAATGTTCGAGGCAGGACAGGCGGGTCACGAGGGCGCGGACCCGGCCAGTGATCCCCGGGCCGCGGTCTCTTTGCCGGCCTGGCCGAACGCTTTCGCGTCGAACGCGCCACGACGGCACGTGTGCTCGGCTTCGAGCGTGAGCGCGTCGGCGAGCGACAGGTTTTCGCCGCGTGCGTAGAGCCGAAGCACCTCGGTCACCGCACCGGTACCGGCCACATCGGTGGCCAAGCCGCGTGCCACATGGTCGAGCTCGTCGTGGGGCACGACATGGTTCACCAGCCCTATGCGCAGCGCCTCGTCGGCGAGCACGAAGTTCCCGGTGATCGACATCTCGCGCGCCTTGCGCGTGCCGACCGCGCGCGGCAACAACGCGGTGAGTCCCCAGGTGGCGACCACGCCCAGCCGCGCGTGGGTATCCGCGAAGCGCGCCCGATCGGACGCGACGATGAACGACGACGAAAGTGCGATCTCGAGTCCGCCCGACACGCACGCGCCGTTCACTGCGGCGATCACGGGCGTGGTCATGGCCCGCAATGCTTTGCCCGGGTTGATCGCGAACTGCGCGTCGAATGCGTTCCACGGTATGGCGGTGTCGCCCGACGCGATCTCCTTGAAGTCGACGCCTGCGCTGAACACGGGATCGACCGCGGTGAGCACCACCGATCGGGTGCCCGGGTCGAGCTCGGCCTCGGACAACAACGCGCACAGCCGCGCGCGCATGGCCGCGGTGAGCGCGTTCTTTGCTTCGGGCCGGTTGAGTGTGATCGTGCGGATTCCATCGCTGTCGTCGACAAGAAGGTGGTCATCGCTCATGGCTCATCCTTTCAGCGGGATGCGTCGGTTGTCCCACGAGACGATTCGCTCGTCGGGCAACAGCCGCAGGAAGGTCCGGCCGGCGTAGTGGGCCTGAGTCTTCTCGGGCATCGCGCCGCGTGGGCCACGGAACGCGGCGTACTTCTCGTCGAGCGCTTCGTCGATGCGGGCCATGGCAGTCTCGTCGGTGACGAGCTCGACCCGCCCGGTGAGGTGCACGGCTTCGAGCTCTACCCATTTCTCGCCCGACTCCACGAGGAACGACGCGCGTGCGTCATGGCGCAGCCGTGCGATCTTCTTGGTTCGCGACGGGGCGGCAAGACAAATCGTGCGATCGAGCGCCACGAACCACACCGGCAACGCGATGGGCATGCCGTCACGGCGCAGCGTCGTGAATATCCCCGTGTGCGCGACCGCGAGCACCGCCCACGCTTCGTTTGCGTCGAGCCTGACACCCATGGTTTCCCCCTCACCGCAAACCGGCCGAGCGTGAACGTCACCCGTGACCCTCGCGCGCGACCGCAACGACCGTAGTTGGTCAGAGCGAGGTGCAAGGCAAGTAGTAGTCGCGCAACGCCGGGAAACCGTTGAAGCCCACCGTGGAATAGGTGGTCGTGTAGGAGCCGGTCGACAAGATGGTGACGCGATCGCCCGCTTCGAGCGCGAGCGGCATCTGGTAGTCGGCATGCTCGTACATGATGTCGGCGCTGTCACAGGTGGGACCTGCGAGGCACACGCGACCCGTCGGCCCGCCGTCGTGCGGAGTCACCATACGGAACTTGATCGATTCACCGAGCGACTCGGTGAGCCCGGTGTAGACCCCTGCATCGAGGTACACCCAGCGGCAGTCGTCCTCGAGCGAGCGACGCGATACCAGCACGACCTCGCTCTGCATCACGCCTGCGTCGGCACACATGTAGCGCCCGGGTTCGGCGATCACCCGCGGCAGGTCGTCGCCGAGCCAACGGTGAAGGGCGGTGGAGATGGCACGGCCGTAGCTCTCGACCGCAGGCACCTCGTTGCTGTAGTGCCCCGGGAAGCCGCCGCCGATGTTGACGAGCGCGGGGCGAACGCCGAGCGAGCGCATGTGTTCGAACACGCGACCCACCTTTTCGAGCGCCGGGTTCCAGGCTTCGGGATCGCGTTGCTGCGAACCGACGTGGAACGACACCCCCACCGGATGACCCTTCTCGCTCGCGCGTGACAGCAGGTGCATGGCCATCTCTGTGCCGCAGCCGAACTTGCGCGACAACGGCCAGTCTGCGCCACCACCGTCGGTGGTCACTCTGCAGAACAACGTCGCGCCGGGAGCCGCGAGCACAAGCTTGTCGAGCTCGGCATCACAGTCGAACGCGAACAAGCGCACGCCCTTGTCGTACGCGTAGTCGATGTCGACGACCTTCTTCACGGTGTTGCCGTAGGAGATCCGCGACGGATCAGCGCCCGCGGCCAGACACATGTCGACCTCGGCCGGGCTCGCAACATCGAAACTCGACCCGAGCGAAACGAGCAACTCGAGGATCTGGGGGGCCGGGTTGGCCTTGATGGCGTAGAAGACCTCGGCCAG
>JANMVY010000162.1:0-1616 GCA_031393535.1 Actinomycetes bacterium
GCTGCACTTCCCCGACCCGCAGACCCCGATCGACGAGACATTGTCCGCGATGGACACCCTCGTGCAGCAGGGCAAGGTCCGCTACATCGGGTGCTCGAACTTCACCGGTTGGATGATCGCCGACGCGCACTGGATCGCGAAGACCAACGGGTACGAGCGCTTCATCACCGTGCAGAACGAGTGGAGCCTGCTTACCCGCACCGTCGAGAACGAGGTCAAAGCGGCGTGCGCGCATTTCGGTGCGAGCATCCTGCCGTACTTCCCCCTGGCCTCCGGCTTTCTTACCGGCAAGGTCAAGCGTGGCGAACAGGCCCCCGAGAGCAGTCGCCTCGCGAGCGCCTACTTCGCGTCGTCGATGACCGATGCCAACTTCGACCGCGCCGAGAAGCTCGAGGCGTGGGCCGCCGAGCACGGTCGCTCCATGACCGAGGTTGCGCTGTCGTGGCTCGCGAGCCAGCCGGTGGTCGGTTCGGTCATCGCCGGCGCCACTTCGGCTGCGCAGGTCCAGGCGAACGCCGCGGCCACCAAGACCGATCTCACCGCCGCCGAGGTGGCGGCCATCGGCGCGCTCATGGCCTGACCGCCGGCCCATCACCCAGCTTTCTCCTTGTCCGGGGGACACGGTCAGATCAGGTTGACGAGCTTCAGGCCGCTCGCGATCAGCACGGCCGGCATGGCGCGCCGCACCAGCACGGAGGCGCCGCGCGATGAGAACTTCGCGCCGATGTAGACACCTGGTATCGCACCGACGAGCAGCGACGCGGTCACCCCGAAGCGCACGTCACCGAGCAGCAAGTGCCCGGTGGCGGCGGCGGCAACGAGTGGGATCGCCTGCACGAGATCGGTGCCGACGAGCTCGTGGCGCGGCAGCCGCGGATACAGCATCGACAACACGACGATCATCAACGAACCCGAGCCCACCGACGTCAGGCCGACGATCGCTCCGCCGAAAACCCCGAGCAGCAATGTGGGCACCGGGCGAACCGGGAAATGATCACCGCTCGTCGGCTCTGCGTGGTGGCGGCGCACGTAGTCACGCACGAGCATCGTGACCGCGGTGAGCAACAACGCGACGCCGAGCAGCTTCTTGATGATCGCCTCGGTGTCATGCGCGTCGACCAACTGCAACATCGCGACACCGGCGAACGCACCGGGTACCGAGCCGAGGCACAGCCATCGAACGATGTCGATGCGCACGGTGTTGCTGCGCCAGTGCACCGCGCCACCAATGGGTTTCATCACCAACGACGCCACGAGATCGCTGCCGACCGCCGCGGCTGCATCGACGTGGAAGAAGAAGACCAGCATCGGTGTGAGCAACGCGCCGCCGCCCATGCCGGTGAGTCCGACGAGAAACCCGCCCAACAATCCACCCGCCGACAGTGCCAGATCGATCGACATGATCACGCGTCTCCATCACGACGCGGCGCTGCCGCTCGCGCCAACAACTCACGGCCGCGGGGATGCAAGTCGGCCGAGCCTGCGAGCGCAACCGCCGCCGCACTCATCTTGGGCAACGTCTTGCGCAGTACGTCGACGACCTTCTGCTCGTCGAGGCGATCGATGAGATCCTCGAACTGGGTCTCGAGGAACACGAGGCAGACGACATCTTCGAA
>JANMVY010000251.1:0-2440 GCA_031393535.1 Actinomycetes bacterium
TCCGGTCTCGCTCCGGCCTCCCGTCTCCGATCTCCCCATTGCCCGTCTCGACCACGAACTCGCAACTCATCTACGGGTGCCTCAAAGACCTCGGCATCCGTATCGTCTCCGCGCTCCCGGAAACCTGGCTCGTCCATCTCATCCGCTTCGCCGAAGACGACCCCGACATGACCCTCGTCCGTCTCGCCAAGGAGGAGGAAGGGGTCGGGATCTCCGCTGGCGCACATCTGGCCGGCGTCAAGTCCGCGATGCTGATGCAGAACCACGGCTTCCTTGCGTCGGTCAACGGCATCGTCTCGTGCGCGCAGTTGTACCGCATCCCGCTGCTGATGCTGATCAGCGACCGCGGGAGTTTCGGTGAGCGCGACCCGTGGCAGACCGAGGGGGGCGGCGTCACCGCGCACGTGCTCGAGGCTCTCCGCATCCCGCACGACCGGCTCGACGCCTCCGATCACGTCGCGAAGAAACTCGCCAAGGCGCAGACGCTCGCTTACTCCGCGAGCCGCCCGGTCGCCTTGCTGCTCGGCCGCGACCTGATGTGGGAGGACGCGTCATGATGCGTCGCCTCGATGCACTGACGTCCGTCTACGCCGAACTGCTGGCGACGCATACCGTCGTCGTGACGATCATGGGCGCCGTCGCCGCGGAGCTGCAATCGCTCGGCCACCAGCCCAACTTCTTCTACCTGCAGCACGCGATGGGGCTCGCGTCGTCGATGGGGCTCGGGATCGCGCTCAGCCGCCCGGAACTCAAAGTCATCGTCTTCGATGGCGACGGTTCGCTGCTCATGAACCTTGGCGGACTCACCACGCTGGCGCGCTATCGTCCGCGCAACCTCGTGCACGTGGTGTTCGACAACGAGAGTCTGCTTTCGGTCGGCGGCTTCCCGACGGCGACGTCAACGGGGAGCGATCTCGCCGGCATCGCGGCGGCGGCCGGCGTCCCGCGCACCGCGACCGTGCGCACCCTCGATGCCTTCCGGACGTCGTTCGCCGACGCGCTGGCCTCGAATGAGCTCACGACGCTCGTTGCCAAGTGCAAGGCCGTCGGCCCCGCCGCCTTTGTCACCGACCTGTCATTGCTCGAGAACCGTTACCAATTCCAGCGTCACCTCAAGAACCTCAGCACCGGGATATAGCCCATGTCGTCCGTACTCACGCAGCTGGTCGCCGAGTTGAACGCCGGCACGCTCCGCATCGTCGACCTCACGCAGACGCTTGGCCCCGGCACGCCCGTGATCGGCCTGCCACCACCGTTCGGCGCGTCGCCAGGCGTGACGATCGAGGTCATCTCGAAATTTGACGCCAAGGGCCCGGCGTGGTACTGGAACGTGATCCACATGGGCGAGCACACCGGCACGCACTTCGACGCCCCGGTCCATTGGATTACCGGGAAGGACCTCGACCACAACGCGACCGACACGATCTTGCCGAAACGGTTCCTCGGGCCGGCCTGCGTGATCGACGTGACGGCCGCGGTAGTGCGGAACGAGGACTTTCTCCTCATGCCGGACGATGTGTTGCTGTGGGAACAGACGCATGGCAGGGTTCCGGCCGGGTCGTGGGTGCTGCTCCGCACCGGCTGGAGCAAGCGCACGGACGCAGCGTCGTTCCTGAACGTGAAGCACGACGGGCCCCACAGTCCCGGGTTCCACGCGACAACATCGCAGCTGCTCGCCAACGATCGCGACGTGCTTGGTGTAGGCGTGGAGACGGTCGGCACCGATGCCGGCCAGGCGGGGTCGTTCACGCCACCGTTCCCGAACCACACGACCATGCACGGCGCGGGAAAGTTCGGGCTGGCGAGCCTGAAGAACCTCGACCAGCTCCCACCGACCGGAGCGGTGGTGGTCGCGGCGCCACTGAAGATCGTGAATGGAAGTGGGAGTCCGTTGCGGGTGCTGGCGATCGCGCCAAGCGGCGGGCTGTCATCGTCCTGACATCTTCGGAGGCGTATAGTTCACGACTTCACCATTCGCGCGCGCTGCATCCGCCACCGAGGTCCGCATGACCAGACAGTCAGTGACCGCTGCTGCCCTCCTCATTGCCGCGAGCGTAGCTGCGACGAGCAGTGTGCACGCCCAGACGTTCAAGGTCGGGAAGTGGAACATCGGTGGCGAAGGCGGGACCGACTACCTGACCGCCGAGGCCGGCACCGGTCGAGTCTTCATTTCGCGCGGCACGCACGTCATGGTCGTTGACGGCCCCACAGGCAAGGTCCTCGGCGATATCCCGAACACGCCACGCGTTCACGGCATCGGGCTTGCGGCGAAGGCGAATCACGGCTTCACGACAAACGGCGGCGATTCGAGCGTGACGATGTTCGACCTGAAGACGCTCGCGTTCATCAAGAAGATCCCGATCAAGGTCGGCGGACTCGACGGGATCATGTACGACGATTACTCCGACCGGATGATCCTCACGAACCACAGCCGCCCGGG
>JANMVY010000284.1:0-2200 GCA_031393535.1 Actinomycetes bacterium
CGGTGCGCCGGTGCTCGTGCTGCTCCACGGCTGGACCGCCACGGCCGATCTCAACTGGTACCCGGTGTTCGACGCCCTCGGCGCGCGCTACCGCGTGATCGCGTTCGATCATCGCGGTCACGGGCGCGGCATCCGCACCCGCAAACGGTTCCGTCTGGCCGATTGCGCCGACGACGTCGTGGCGGTGGCCGACGCACTCGGTATCGGACACTTCACGCCGGTGGGCTACTCCATGGGTGGCCCGGTCGCGTCGCTCGTGTGGTTGCACCACCGCGAGCGGGTCGACGCACTGGTGTTCTGTGCGAGCGGCTGCCGTTTCGCCGACACTCGCCTCGTGCGTGCGCAACTCGGCGCGTTCCGGCCCGTTTCGTGGTTGGCCCGCGCGCTCCCCCGCCGTCTAGGGCAACCGCTCTTCGAGAAAGTCATCTGGCAGCGCACGAAGAACCGCGGCATGAAGCAATGGATCATCGACGAGGTGGCGAGCGGTGATCCGCGACCGGTGATCGAGGCGGGCGCCGAGCTGCGCCGGTTCGACAATCGAGGCTGGCTGCCGGCGGTCGACGTGCCGGTGAGTGTGCTGGTGGTCGACCACGACACGATCCTCCCGACGCGACTACAAGAGGAGCTGGTGGCAACTCTGCTCCACCCGCACGTCTTTCACCTCGACGGCGATCACGATGTGTGCGTACGCGACGCAGAACGGTTCACGCTCGCATTGCTCGCGGCGTGCGAAGCTGCGACGCCATCCGCCGGCGAAGCACTCACACCACCATGACCGACGACGAGTTCACCATTGCTCGCCCGCGCTGGATCGTGCCGCTGGCGATTCTCGGCGCGTTGTTGTTGTTCATCGGGGTCGTGGTCGGTGCACTCGTGAGCTCCGGAGACGACGCGCCGCCGGCACGGCTCACCGGAACAACGGTGGTCACATCCGACACAGCCGCGGCGAGCACCACGACCGTGCCCTGAGTCGGAGTCTGCACTCGCCCGACCGACGCACCGAGGTTCACTCGCCGCGTAGCGCACGTTCGATCTGGCGGGCAGCCGCCATAACCGGGTCGCCGTAGCGCTTGCCGGGGGCGCGGGTGAGCCGTTCGATCGGACCCGAAACACCGACCGCGGCGACGACGCGTTCGTCGTCGAGCACTGGCGCACTCACCGACGCGACACCTGCCTCGCGCTGGCCCACCGACGCAGCCCACCCGCGGCGCAACACGGCCCGTTCTTCGAGCAGCACCGCGCCCGCGGAGCCGAGATCGAGCGGCAACGAGGCACCAGCCTCGACGATGGTGCGCAGCCCGTGGGGCGACTCGAGCGACGCGAGGCAGATGCGTCGGTCGCCGTCGCGCACGTAGAGCTGCACGCTCTCCCCGGTCGTGTCTCGCAACGCGCGCAACGCCGGCATGGCGGCATCGCGGAGCGGATAGGCCGCGGCCGCGGCTCGGCCGAGCGCGATCGCCCGTGGGCCGAGCCGGAAGCGACCGTCATCGTCGCGCCGCAACATGCCATGCGCCTCGAGGGCGATCGCGAGCCGGTGGGCCGTGGGCCGCGCCAACCCCGTCGCCGAGACGAGCCCGGCCAGGGCGAGCGGTTCCCCCTCCACAGCAGAAAGCAGCACCATCGCCTTGTCGATCACGCCGACATCGCTTATCCTGTATTCCACAAGTCGAGATTATTGTCTCATATAATGAGATAGTCAAGTCGCATCGCCCAGTAGACCGGGGAGGCCCCAATGGTGAACACACCGAGCGAGAAGACACCGAGCCAGAAGACACTGAGCGAGAAGGTGTGGGATCAGCACATCGTCCATGCTGCTCCGGGCGAACCCGACCTGCTCTACATCGATCTTCACCTCGTGCACGAGGTGACTTCACCGCAGGCGTTCGACGGGCTGCGGCTCGCGGGCCGCGGTGTGCGCCGCCCCGATCTGACAGTGGCCACCGAAGACCACAACGTGCCCACGGCCGACATCGACCAACCCATCGCCGACCCGATCAGCCGCAAGCAGATCGACGTGTTGCGCGCGAACACGAAGACGTTCGGGGTACGCAACTTTCCCATGGGCGACCCGGGCCAGGGCATCGTGCACGTGATCGGCCCCGAGAAGGGCCTCACCCAACCGGGCATGACCATCGTGTGCGGTGATTCGCACACTGCGACACACGGCGCGTTCGGTGCACTCGCGTTCGGCATCGGAACG
>JANMVY010000340.1:0-8747 GCA_031393535.1 Actinomycetes bacterium
GGGTGCGCCACTGCGGTGGATGTACGAACGGATGAACGGCGCGAACGATCCGCCGGCGCCCAAGCTCGCGCCTTTGCCACTACCGAGCGCGAACTGCGCGTTCCCCTCGGACTGCTTCTCGAACGCGACTGCGAGCACCCGCCGGAACCGCCGAGCCTGTACGTGCGACACGCCGACCACCGCGGTGCTGCCACCGACCGAACCGGCGGTGTGCACACGGAACATCGGCTTGCCCACCGCGCCCAGCGCGTCGGACAAATAGAGCTCGGGCTTCATCACACCCTCGAACAGATCAGGTGCCTTCCCGAGCACCACGGCGTCGATGTCGGCCATGGTCATCTGCGCGTCTTCGAGCGCACGGAACACCGCTTCGCGCACCAGACCACCCATCGACACGTCGCGCCGACGTGACTTGTGGTGCGTCTGGCCGACACCCACCACCGCACATGGTTCTGCGCCCATCAGGTGTCCTCCCCTTCGAGGATGCACAGCAGGTTCTGTTGGAGGCACGGCCCCGATGTCGCGTGAGCGAGGGCCCGCCGGCCACCGTCGAACACGTGCTGCGCGGCGTAGCCGATGCGGCACAGGCCGGTGGCCATGATGGGGTTCGACGCGAGTGCGCCGCCCGACGGGTTGATGCGCACCTCGTCACCGAGGCCGAGCACGTGACGCAGCAACAGTTCCTCGTGCGTGAACGCGGCTTGCAGCTCGGCGACTTCGACAGGAGCGTCGCCGAGGCCGACCGCGCGAGCCGCGATGCGCACCGACGGCGCGTCGCCAAGATCGCGGAACGCCGGGTTGTGGCACTCGGTGCGATGATCGACCGCCCGGATGAACGCCGGGCGCTCGCGCAGTCGACGGGCCCGGGCCGCAGTGGCGAGCACCACCGCGCAGGCACCGTCGGTGATGGGTGGCAGGTCGTGACGGCGCAACGGTTGGCGGACGTAGTCGGTCGCGAGCAGGGCGTCGACATCGCCGTGGCCCGAGACCTGCGCGTACGGATTGCCGATTGCGTCGCGTCGTGAACGAACCGCGACCTGGGCCATGGTGCGCTCGTCCGCGAGGCCGGCGGCGATGACCGCGCGAGCCTGGAGCGCCGCGAATGTCAGGGGATCCGCGCCCAGCGGTGCGAGGTAGTACGGATCCATCTCCATTGGATAGATGAGTGACGGGTCGCCGGTGGACGATCGCCCTGAGCCCGTGACGACCGCTATGTCGATGTCGCCGTGCTGCAGACGAAGCCACGCTTCGTACAACGCCCACGCTCCGTCCATCTCGACGTGCGAATCCTGCTTCGGCGGCCACGCGCCGAGCGCGTCGAGGTTCACGACGAACGAGAACGGCTGGCCGGTGATGTAGTCGCAGCTCCCGAGGCAGGTGAAGTCGACGTCGGCGCGCGTGAGTCCGAGTGGTTCGAGCGCGTCGGTGATCACGTCGACGAGGAGATGGGTCTCGGACAGCTCGGTTCGGCGGAGCATGGGCGATTGCGCCCAGCCGACCACGGCGATGTCGTTGTGTGATGTCATCAGAAGATCCGGTTCACGAGATCGGGGTCGGCCACGTCGGGCTCGCCGTTGGGCATCCAGCCGATGAGCTGGCCGAACGTGCCACCCATCTGACCGCCGGTGTCGAGTACCTCGGCCGGCGACGCCCACACCGCGGCGACTCGCTGGCCGACGTGCACGTCGGTGTATGCCAGCTCGACCACCGGCTGATAGCCGAGCACCACGTCGACACCGTCGAGCAGCACGAACGCGCGCACGAACGGTTCGGTCTCGGTCTGGCCGGGGTACGGGGTCGGCGTGACGATCGCGTAGTTGGTGATCGTGCCGCTCTGGGGCAGATCGAGGTCGTCCTCGATACCGAAGATGCGCGCATCGACCGGGCAATGACCGCGGCCACCGGCGTAGATGCGTGCGCACTCGGGGCACCGTTGTCCGAGGAGTCGGCGTTCGCGGCTTGCCTCGACGACCCGATCGAGCGTGGGCGACACCGGGTTCGAGTAGGTGATCGACGCGAGGTACTCCATGAGGGCCACCGGTTCGGGCGCAGGACCGGTATCGACGCCGTCGACCTCAGGGGTGTCGCCCGGCACGAAGCACACGATGTCGTTGATGCGTCCTTCGCGAGTGCCGCGCCAGCGCGGCGCGACGCGCAGACCGTTGTACATCGCATCAGCCGAGCTCACGTCGACGGCGTGCAGCAGAGGGGTGGTCGCGCCGTCGAGCCGGATGAACGCAAACGCGAACGCCCGGTCGAGAGGGTGCTGGACCGACGCGACCGGCACCCAGGTCCATGACTGCACCACACCCGCCGGACCGACCTCGACGAAGTCGGGTGCGAGCTCGGCACCCGTGCGCGGATCCCACTCCATCGGCGGCACGATGACCTGCACACCGCTGCGGATGCCGAGGATGCGCTTGTCGGTGAGCGCGGTCATGAAGGTACCGATTATCGGTCCGAGCGAGCGCTTGTACGGGAACGTGATCGTGCTCTCGACGAAGCGCGTCATGTGGCCTCCCCCTCGCCCGGCGACGTGTGCCGCGGGTACCGGCGCACAGTAGACGCAACGGTGCGCGCCGGCGTACCCGCCGCGTCAGGTCTTGCGCAGATGGTTGCGGACCGCCGCCGCAACGACCGTGTCGTCGAAGAACGTCGGGTTCGTCTCGGTGTAGAACTCGACCGGATTCGCGAACGTGAACTTCTTGAACGCCGCTTCGTCGATCCACTCGTGATCGACCATCTCCCATGCCTCTTCGAGCACCTCGGCCATGTCGGGTACGTCCCAATGCGCGATGTCGGAACCCATCATCGCTTTCAGCTCGGCGCCGAAAGGGTTGACCTTCGTGTTGAACGCCATCGACGTCATCGGGTCGTCGGCCTCGCAGCCGAAGTAGAACGGCTCGACAAAGAGCGTCTTGACGTCCTCGGCCCTTTCGATGCCGCACGCGGTCCACTCGTCGATCATGTCAACCGGCTCCACCGGACGATCGGTGAGGCCACCGGCCATAGCTGTGGTCTGCGGGCCGTATTTCGCGATCATCTCCGCGAGATAGGCGCGATCGACGAGCGCTGGATCGAGGTGCGCGCGCAACGACGTGACGTTGCGCTTCTGCCAATGACCGATGATGTCGCTGTACAAAGCCGCCGCCCACGCGACACCGCCTTCGAGGAACGCGAAGTTCATGCCGGGGAAGCGCCGTGTGACGCCACCGAGGAACAACGACTTCGCGAGCGACTGCTGGCCTTCGCCCAGCATGCTGAGGTGGTTGAAGACGTAACTCGAGATCGACCGGTACGGCGTCATGCCGATGAAGCCCGAGTGAAACGCGACCGATACGCCGAGCTCCTGCGCCTTGGCCCACACCGGGTCGTAGTCAAATGCGCTGTCGACACCGAACTGGTCGAGCCAGAACGCGTAGTTCGCCACCTCGGGGTCTTTCTCGGCGAGCGCCCCGAAGGGCCGCTGCACGTAGCCCGCGCACAAGACCGCTTTGAAGCCGAGCACCGTGACCGCGTACTCGAGCTCGGCCACGGCTTCGTCGGGCGTGTGCATCGGAATGGCCGCGACCGGAGTGAGACGGCTCGCGTACGCCGCGAACGTCTCGGCGTTGCAGCGATTGAGCGCCCGGCACGTTCCGCGTCGGTAGTGCTCGTCGGGCGTGTGCAAGAACACGAGTCCGAGGCTCGGGTACACGACGCTGAAGTCGAGGCCAAGCTCGTCGAGCCGTTCGAACAGCAGCCCCGGCAACAACGCGGTCGCGAGATCGATGGTCTGCTTGGCGGGCGAGCTCCACCACGGCCCGCGGGGCGTGCGGGTTGCCGCGCGCTCGTCAGGTGTCTGTTCGTGCCACGTTCGAGATGAGCCCCCGTATGGCGGGAGCATGCGTTGCATCGAAGGATGCGACAGCGACAAGCCCTCGCGCTCGAGATACGGCGCGAGTGCGGGGAAGTACTCGGCCATGTGCCCATCGATGTCGATGACCGGGTGGTCCAGGCGCTTCCGGATATCGCCAGAGGATTCGCTCATTTGCGTAATGTACCTCCATTACTGGTCGCGACGCCGAAGCCGCACGAGCATTGCTCAGTCGCCGGTGAACACCGGGGGGCGCCGTTCGAGAAACGCCCGCACTCCCTCGCTGCGATCGTGCGTGGTGGTGAGCATCGTGGATGCCGCAGTCTCCTCGTTGAACGCGGTGCGCATGTCGCACTCGAGAGAGCGACGGTACAAACGCTTCGCCTGGCCGAGCGAACGCGTCGGCCCCTCCGCGAGACGCCGGGCGAGATCGACACCGGTGGCCTCGACATCGCCGACCGGTACGAGCCGGTTCACGGCGCCGACTCGATGGAGATCTTCGGACACCACGGTGTCACCCAGGAGCGCGATCTCGTTCAAGAAGTGAAAGGGCAGCACGCGAGGCAGGAAAAACGGATCGCCGGCGTGCGGGATCATGCCGCGCTTGGTGAACACGTGTGTCCACCGCGCGCCCTGCGCCGCCACAACGAGGTCGGCGAGGAGTGCGAGCATCCATCCGGCCCCGGCCACGGTGCCGTTCACCGCGCTCACGACCGGTTTTTCGATCTCCCAGTAGGCGGCGAACAATTGTTGGAACAGGTGCGTGCCGAATCGGTAGTCCATGAGCGATGGTGCACGCTGCTCGGCGGTGTCGGCAGCCTCGTCGCCTGTGCGTGCGGGCACATTGGCGTCGCCACCCGTGCAGAAGTCGCGCCCGACCCCGGTGACGAGGATCGCCCGCACCCGATGATCGGTGTTCGCAACCCGAAACAGCTCGGTCAGCGCGATGCAGGTGTCCACGTCGATGGCATTGCGACTCGCCGGGCGGTTGAGGCCCACGCGTTGTACGCCGGCGTCCATCTCTACGACGAGATCCATCTGGTGACCTTCCGATCGGTTGTCGTGGTCGCGGTCGGCTGGCGCCGCTCGCTACTGGTTGAAGCGCAGGACGTCGCCCGGCGTGGCACCGGTGGGTGCGCCGTCATCGATGACAACCTGACCATTGACGATGGTTGCGACGTAGCCGCGTTGCTCCCAAACCATGCGGGCGGCACCCGTAGGGAAGTCGCGCAAGATGCGGGCGGGGCCGACCGCAAGGCGAGACCGGTCGATCAGCACGAGGTCGGCCGCGGCGCCGGGGCGTATCACGCCGCGATCCCACAGACCGATCGTGGCCGCCGGGACAGCCGACAAGCGACGCACCGCCTGCTCGAATGTGAAGTCGGCGTCGACGTACTCGCTCAGGACTCGCGTGGTGTAGTCGGCACCGCAGAAGGTGTTGACATGGGCCCCGCCGTCGCTCGAACCCGGCATCGTGAGCGGGTGCGCGAGGAGGAAACGGATGACGTCGCGATCCTCCTGGCTCACCGGTCGATCGATCACGAACACCGTCTCGAGGTTCTCCGAAAGCGACACGTCGAGGAACACATCGAGCGGATCGCCGCCACGCTCCGACGCGATCTCCGCGATCGATCGCCCCACCAAGCCGGCGTTCGCCGGGTCGCTCACCGATGCGACCATGAGCTCGCGCCAGCCGAACGCGAGCTGGCGGGCGCCGGGGTCGTCGAAGTCACGCCGCAATCGTTCACGAACCGTGAGATCAGCCAGCGCCCGCATGCGTTCGGGGATCGCCAACGCGAGCGTCTCGCGGAACGACAACATCTCGTCGAGCAGAATGGTGTCGCTCAGAGCGAGGTGCAGCCCTTTCGGGTTCGCGGATGCCATCGGGTACACGCGCAGGCCTTCGCGTGCATAGCCTTCGAGCACGTCGAGACAGGTTCGCCAGATGTCGGGATCATTGGTGAAACGCAGCAACAAGTTCGCGTGCACGGTCTTACCGCCCGACGCGCGGGCCATGTCGGCCAACAAGCGGCGGTCGCTCTCGTCATAACCCAGTGCGAAGGTGCGGCACAGATGCTCGAGCGCCCCTTCGTCGTACGCGGCGAGCACCGACGACAACGCGACGATCTCCTCGGGCGACGCCAGGTTCGGCGGCACGGGCTTGCCCTCGTGGTCGGCATGCACGTCGAGCTGCGAGGTCGACAGGCCGAGGGCACCGTCACGCATCGCCTGGTCGACGAGCGCTTGCATGGCGCAGATCTCGTCGGGTGTGGCGGTTCTTTCGCTGGCCGCGGCACCCATCACCCAACGCCGCACCGCGGCATGGCCGACATACGACGCCATGTTCACGCCGATGCGTCCGTCGAACTGACCCAGGTAGTCACCGAGCGACCCGCCGCGAAACGGCACACCGGCGCGCAACGCGGCCGCCGACATGCCCTCGACCTTCGCGAGCATGAGCACGAGCCATTCGAGATCCTCCGGCTTCGCCGGCGCGAGCGTGAACCCGCAGTTGCCGGTGAGCACGGTCGTGACGCCGTGCCACGACGACGGAGACGCCGAAGGCTCGAACAGCAACTGCGCGTCGTAGTGCGTGTGGACATCGACGAACCCGGGCGTCAGGTCGAGACCATCGGCCTCGATGACCTTCGCCCCCTGAGCGCCGCGCAGCCGCCCGACCCGCGTGATGCGACCGTCGCGAACCTCGACATCGCCGGTGAACCCGGGCAGACCCGTTCCGTCGTTGATACGTGCTCCACGGATGACCAGGTCGGCAGTCACGGTGCATTCCTCCCATTCGTCGCGGTGTCCCAGACACACGGCAAGTGCAGCGCCGTGCGGCTCGCCAAGCCACCGATGTGGATGTCGTCGGCGTCCGGGTCGAGCCGAAGACCGGGCAGCCGGTCGATGATGAGCTCCAACGCGACGCGGAGCTCCATGCGGGCGAAGTGCACTCCGAGACAGATGTGGTTGCCCTGGCCGAACGAAACGTGACCTTTCGGGCGACGCTGGATGTCGAACCGGTCGGGGTCATCCCAACGACTCGGATCGCGGTTGGCCGAGTGCACGCACAGGTTGACCGTGGTACCGGCCGCCACCGGATGACCAGCGACAACGGTGTCGACCGTGGCCCGGCGCCCGAACGAGAGGAGCGGCGCCTCCCACCGCAAACCTTCTTCGATGGCGCGTGGGATGAGCGTGCGGTCGCGACACACCATCTCGTACTGCTCGGGATGCGAAAGCAGTGCGAACAAGAGGTTGGTGAGCGTTCGGTAGGTGGTCTGTGCGCCCGCAGGAACCAGCAGCCGCACGAACGCGACGATCTCGTCGTCGGTGAGCCGCTCGAGCGTTCCGTCGGGCGCCGTGATCTCCGCGTGGACGAGGATGCTCACGAGGTCGTCCTTCGGCTCGCGCCGGCGCTCGTCGATCACCGCCTGGGCCATCGCGGCGAGCTCGGCACTCGCCTCGAATCGTTCCGCTTGGTCGATTGCGACGTTCGTGAGCTTCGCCGCCTGCGCGTAGAACGCGTCGATGTGTTCGACCGGGAGACCGGTCGCGACCGCGATCACGGTGATCGGGTAGTGGAACGCGAAGTCGGCCGCAAGATCGCCCCTGCCAAGCGGCGCGAGCGTGTCGAGCTGCGCGTCGACGATTGCTCGCACGAAGCCCTCTTCCCAACGGACCATTTCGTGCTTCGTGAACGCGCCTTGGAGCAACGAGCGGTAGCGCTGATGCTCGGGCGGGTCCATCTCGAGGATCGTGCGGCCGATCACCGCCTGGACATACGGCACGTAGTACGAGTTCGAGAACCTCGCAGCGTCACGAAAGCCGCGGTCGACCTCGTCATAGGTGAACACCGAGATCTGCGATGCATCGGGCGTGAGGTAGTTGTCGGGTCCGACCACACCAAACAATCCCGACACCGATCCGGCGTGAACCGGGCACTCGTCGCGCAGCTCGCGCAGGCGCGGATGCGGGTCGCGCACGAGGCCGATGCCCCCGAGAAGGTTCTTCGCCTCGAACACGTCCGCGGACGTTCGACCGGTCGTGATGTCGCCCATGCGCTCCCCGTTTCCGGCATCGCCGCTGCCGACGCCGAGCATACGTCCCGGCGGCGCAGGCAGACGCGCCCGGCAGGTCAGGTCGACCGCGCCGCGGGTCAGCCGAAGCGATCGGCCAGCTCGTCGTGACGAGCACGGGTGAGGCGCACGATCTCCGTGTAGTCGTTGCGGTCGAGACCCAATGCCTCCAGCGCGCCGATGGCATCCGCGAGATGACCGAGCGGGTTCTCGCCGTGCACGTCATACGAGGCACAGTCCGCGACCAGCACTGCGTGATTGAGTTGGGTCTCCGCACGATCGAGGGAGTGGTGGGCGGCGATCCCATCGACGACGATGTCGGGCAGCTTCCACGCACGAGCGGCGATCGCTCCGAGCTCGACGTGGCTGATCTTCAGCACGGTCTGCTCCGCTGTATGACCCGGTACCTTCTGCTCGTTCACGAGGTCGATGATGCGGTCGGTGTCGACCTGACCGAGCACCTCCGCCAACGCGACCTTGCCGACGTCGTGCAACAACGCCACAGTCATTGCCGCGGGCGGGATGGCACCCGAGGCAAGGCGACGAATCCCTTCGACGGCGAGGGCCGCGGTCACCGAGTGGCGCCACAACTCGCCGGGCTTCATATCGAGCACGCCGACCGACATGCGCGACGAAACCGCCGTGCTCGTCGCGAGCGCGACCACCGTCGACATGCCCATGCGAATGACCGCGTCCTTCACCGTGGAAATCTCACGCACCGAGCCGATCGCGGCCGAGTTCGCGGCGAGCAGCAGCTTCACCGTCAATTCCGGGTCGTATTTGATCACGTCGACGACCTCGACCACTTCGGC
>JANMVY010000368.1:0-14949 GCA_031393535.1 Actinomycetes bacterium
CGACGACGATCGTGTCAACTCCGGCCCGGGCGCACACCTCGGCGATGCCCGAACCCATGGTTCCCGCACCCACGACACCGACGCGCTGGATGTTCACTGCCGTTACGACCTTTCGCGGGGAGCGAGAGACGATAGAAGACCGTGGCTCGGAGGCCCGAGTCGAGATGGTAGCCGTTTCGCTTGGTTTTTCAAGCGGAAGTCTGTTCCCTGGCGCGACGCAGGGGAGCGCCGCGCCGCGGAACAGACGGTTCCGTTGCCGGCGGGGCTGCCGCGCCCGCTCAGGCCTTGGACTTGGCGGCGGCTTTCGGGGCTGCGGTGGCCTGCGTGGCCTGCGTGACGCCGAGCAGTTGCTCGGCGAACTCGCGCTGGGTGGCGAGGAGGCGCTCGGCGAAATCGAAGCCGATCTCGAGGCCCTTGGCGGGCTTCGCCAGCTTGTCGAGACCCGGGACCGCCGGCAGTTGCGGCATGAGGTTGCCTACCGAGTTGCTCCACGTGCGGACGCCGTCCAGGATCGCCGCCTGGGTGGTCTTGATGGCCGCCAGGACCTGGTCCTGTGCGGCGATGCTGATGCTCTTCACGTCTGTGGCCATGACGGTCACCTTTCGGAGTGTTGATCTGTTTGCTAAACATATCTAGCAGCCGCTTGATGCGCTAGCGGTCAGGGGTCACACGACCGAGATCGAGGAACGCGGCGAGCCGGTCGGTCACCACGCCGAGGGCGCGGGCACTGAACAACCGGTGGCCCACGCCCGACACGAGCGCGATCTCCGCACGGCGCAGCAACCCGGCGAGCAGATGGGCGTTGCCGGCGGGTACGACGAGGTCGGCGGTACCCGCCAACACCAGCGCCGGCGCGTCGACCTCGGCGAGAAAAGGCAGACTCGACCACGTCGCGATCGCGCACAGTTGACCGATCAGGCCCGCGGGTGAGGTGCGAGGTCGCCCCGGATCCGACGCCGTGAACGATTCCCTCAGCAGGGGCACGAGGGCCCAGGGGAGGCCGGGGATTGCGCCGAGCCCGACCGAGGTCGCCGCGAGAACGAGCCGGTCGACGCGATGAGGATGGCGCCATGCGAGGTGCTGGGCCACCGCGCCGCCCCACGAATATCCGAGCACGTGCGCACGCGGCACCTCGACGTGGTCGAGCACTGCGGCAGCGATGTCGGCGACCCCGTCTATGGACAACCGGCCCTTCCTCGGGGGGCTGTCGCCCACCCCCGGTACGTCGAACGCGATGAGGCGGAACGAGTCGAGCGAGTCGACGAGGGGACCCCACGATTCGATGGGGGTGGCCAGGCCATTGCACAACAGCACCGGCGGCCCCGTGCCGACGCTGCTGAGCCGCACCGTTGTCGTGCCGAACTGCATTCGGGTCGCCGCGCCGTGCAGGCGCAGGCCACCATCGACCATCAGCGAGCGCCACCCCGTACGTAGCTCCCGGGGGCATCGCCCAGAACCGGATGCGCCATACTCCCGTGTGCGCCTGGTGCGGGAACCAGGTCGCCGGCGCGAGCGGCGATCCACGGCACCCAGTTGTTCCACCAGGTGTCGTCGTGCAGCGTTGCCCCGGCCAGCCACTGCCGCGAATCCGCGGGCAGCGAAGGGTTGGTCCAGTGTTTGGCCTTGGGGTGGGGCGGGTTGACGATTCCCGCGATGTGGCCCGACGTAGAGAGCACGAAGGTGTTGTCGCCGCCGAGCAGTTGCGTTGTCTTGTACGCCGAGAACCACGGCACGATGTGGTCGTCGACTGCGGAGAGCACGTAGGTGTCCTGGCGGATCGACCCCGGATCGACGAGCACACCGTCGGCCACGAACTTCCCGCGGGAGAACTCGTTGTCGAGATAGCACGAACGCAGATAGCGCGAGTGCATCTTGGCGGGCATTCGCGTGCTGTCGTTGTTCCAGGCGAGTAGGTCGAACGCGGGCGGTTGCTGGCCGAGCAGCCAGTTGTTTACGACGTACTGGAAGATCAGGTCGTTCGCGCGCAACGCGTCGAAGGTCTTCGCCATGTCCTTGGCGTCCAGATAGCCCCGCTTCGCCATGCGCTTTTCGAGGCGCGCGACCGAGGCTTCGTCGGTGAAGACGCCGAGCAGCCCCGGGTCGCTGTAATCGGTGTGGGTGTTGATGAGGGTGGCCGTGTGCACGGGTTCGTCCCCGATCGCCGCGCCGTACGCCATGGCAATCGCCATGAGCTGCCCGCCCAGGCACACCGACACGGTGTTCACCGTCGGCGCACCGGTGATCTCACGCACCACTCGCAGCGCATCGATGGGCCCGCCGAGGAGGTAATCGTCGAACCCGACATCACGCATCGACGAGTCGGGGTTGCGGTAGCTGATCGCGAAACAGCGGTGGCCGTGGCGCACCGCCCATTCGATCAGGCTCTTCTCCGGTGCGAGATCCATGATGTAGTACTTGTTGATCCACGGTGGGCAGAACAACAACGGGATCTCATAGACCTGCTCGGTCTGGGGGGTGTACTCGAGAAGCTCGATGAGGCCGTTGCGGTACACCACCTTGCCGGGCGTCATCGCCATGTTCGTGCCGACCGCGAAACCCGAGTCGTCGACCTGCGACGGCCAGCCCCCGTTCTTGCGGATGTCGTGGACCATGTTGCGCATACCGCGGACCACGCTCCTTCCACCCGTCTCGACCGCCTTGCGCAGCGCGGCCGGGTTTCCGGGGAGGGTGTTGGTCGGAGCCATTGCGTCCATCAGGAACTGCGCGGCGAAACGCGCCTTGCGGTCCTCGTCGGGCTCGAGGTCGGCGGCGTCGATGATGCTTCTCGTGAAGCGATCCCCGAGCAGGTACATCTGCAGCAACAAGAAGTACGCGGGGTTGTCCTTCCACGCCGGGTCGGCGAAGCGGTTGTCCTTGGGCTCGGTCGTCACGGGGCCGGCGGCCGACTTGCCGACCGTGCGGCCCGCGGCGGCAAACGACGCGGTCGCGAGACCGATGCCGTACTGTGCCACTGCACCGACCACCTGGCTCGGGTGCTTGCGTGCGCCTCGTGCGGCATTGACGAGCGTGCGACCGAACGCCACGGGGTCGAGCGCGTCGAGCGGCGCTTCGGCGACACCGATGAGGTCCTGAACCGCGTTCGCCTGATCGGGTTCGTTGCTCAGTGGGAGCACGAAAGGCGTTGCGCGCGAAATCGGCGGGGTGGCGCGCTTGGCGGTCGTGCCGCTCGGTGTCGTGGCCGCTGCGCGCGGGCCGCTCGGTTTGGCGGCGCGCTTGGCGGTCGCGCCGCTCGGTGTCGTGGCCGCTGCGCGCGGGCCGCCCTTCGTCGTTCGTTTTGTTGCCACGTTGTGACCTCGGGATCAGCGGTGGGTCAGACCCCACCAAGGGTACGACCGCCCTCGTCGCGGCGCCCGGTCGAGCGCGCCAGGAGCTCAGCGGGTTGGGCTCATGTCGTCGACCACTCCATCGGCGTGTCGGCCCATTGGTTCAATCATGGCGCCCGTGAAAACCGACACGATCGTGATCGCCACGCCGACGAGTGCAGCGTGGGCGAAGACCGCACCGTCGGTGCTCTCGCCGACGACTGCGAGCATCACCGTGGTCCCGACCGCCGAACCGAGCGACGACACCATGTTGAACACGCCCGATGCCACGCCGACATCGGCGAGATCGACCGAGTTGGTGACTGCGGCAGTATTGGCCGGGCGTCCGTATCCCACGCCCCACCCGACAACGGCCAGGCTCACGATGGTGAGCAATAGCGACCGGTGCCACGCCGCAAAGGCCGTGAGCAACGTGCCGAACGCGAACATGGTGTTCGCAACGATCTGGATGAACCGCGCCCCGAGGCGTTCGTCGTGGCGACCGGCGACCGCCGCGCCCAACGAGAAGAACACCGGGCGCACCGCGATGACCAGTGCGGTCGGATACGTGCTGTAACCGAAAAGGGCGTGGACCATGAACGGCGCGACGGTGAAGCCGCCGATGTACGCGCACTGCACGAGCCCGTTCGTCGCGATCGGCGTGGAGAAGTTCCGCCGCCGGAAGTACGCGAGCGGCAGCAATGGCGAACGGGCTCGGCGCTCGATGGTGACGAACAACGTGAGCAGGATAGGTCCTGCGATGAACCCGCCGAGCACCACGGGATGGGTCCAGCCCCAAGGCTTGCCCCGGTTCACCGCGAACAGCATCGAGGTGACGCCGAGCGCGAGCGTTGCCGCACCCGGCAGGTCGAATCGTTCGGCCGCGCGCCGTGCGGTCTCGGGCAACACGGGGATGGCAATGATAGACGCGCAGATCGCGGGGACCGCCTGCAGGATGAACAGCAGGCGCCACCCGAACACCTCGATGAGCGGGCCGCCGGCCACGACCGCGAGCACCGGCGACATTGCGAGAACCGAGGTGTACATGCCGATGGCCTTGGCGCGTTCGCGCCGTTGGAAGGTCGCAGCGATGAGCCCGAACGCGGCCGTGCTAGTGGCCGCGCCCGACATTTGGCCGACGGTGCGGATCGCGATCAGCGACGCGGCGTTCCACGCGAGCGCAGTGGCGAGCGCCGACACTGCCACACCGACGAAGCCGAAGATGAACGTGCGACGGTGACCATGGAGGTCGCCGAGCTTGCCGAAGAACGGCATGCCGATCGAGAACGCGATCGCGGGCGCGGTCGAGACCCACGTGATGACGCTGCGGCTCGTGTGCAGGTCGGCCGCGATCTTCGGGAGCGATGCCGAGAGCAGCGTCGTGGGGAACGCGCTCGAAAACACGCCCACCATGAGCACGCCCAGGACGAACCACCGATAGCGAGGGTCGGCTTCGAAATCGGCGCGCCGCGCGCGCCATGCACCCCCGGTGATGGTGGTGCTCACGGAGTCGCGATCCCCACGACCTCGATCGTGCACCCGAGCATCTCCGCGAGGAGGTCCTTGCGTTGTTCCGCGGTGTAGAGCTCGAGCGCCGGGTCGTGGCCGGCACCAACGACCGCTTCGATGACGAGGCGATCGGGGGTCGCCATGTGGCATCGGACATCGGTGATGCCGCCGGCGTGTGACCGGTCGAGAGCGATGCCCACGCGCAGGAGCCCCGCGAGTACACGCACGATGCGCTGATCGTCGATACCCAGCGCGGCGAACTCAGGATGACGGTTGCTCGGCGTGCTCTTGCGGTGATATCGGGCGAGGAGCGCCATGATCTCGACGTCACGTTGGGAGAATCCGACGAGCTGGTCGGTGTTGCGGATCACGTACGACGAATGCTTGTGATGCGCCGAGTGCGAGATGAACAACCCGACGTTGTGCAGCATGCCGCCGGCCTCGAGCAAATCGCGTGCGTCGGTACCGAGACGGTGGCCACTCACGTCGCCGCCCGCCATGGTGCAGTCGAACAGTCGGAGCGCGAGGTCGGTGGAGTGCTCGACGTGGGGCCGGTCGCTTTCGAAAAGGTCGAGCACGCGTTGCACGCCTTGGCGACGGATGTCGGATAGGTGATGGAACGCGTCGGCGCGGTGGGCGTGCCCGGTGTTGCGCAGCGCGGTGTCGAGCAACACACCTTCGCGAAGCGCGAACTCGCTCGCGGTCATCTCGATGATGCCCAACGAGTCGAAGATCTGCTCGAGCAGCAGCGCCCCGCCCACGATGATGTCGGCCCGCTTCTGATCGAGACCCGCGAGCGCCGCGCGCTCGGTGCTCGTGGCCGCGTCGAGGATGTCGTCGATCGTGGCCGCGAGGTCGTCGCGGCTGAACGTGACGTTGTTGACGCCCCGTGCAGTGTCGTGGCCGAGCCGTTGCTCGGTCATCGCGGCAATCGCGTTGATGGTGCCCGAGCTGCCCACCGCGACATCGAAGCCCCACTCGGCGACCTCGTGGACGAGCGGCGCGAGATACGCGCGGAGGAACGAGCGGCAGTCGCGCACCGCGGGCCCGCGGATTGTCCCGTCGGCGAAGAAGCGGTCGGTCACCCTGATCGCACCGAGCTTCACGCTGCGGGCCAAGAGCTCGTGGCCTGCCTTGCCGACGACGAACTCGGTGCTTCCGCCGCCGATGTCGACCACGAGGTGCTGGCGATCGAACACGGGCACGGCTTGCAGCACGCCAAGATGGATAAGGCGTGCTTCTTCGACTCCGGAGATGACGTGCACGTCGATGCCGGCCTGGTCGCGGGCACGTGTGAGAAACACGTCGCGGTTGGTCGCTTCGCGCACTGCGCTCGTTGCGACGGCCTGCACTGTGGCCTCGTACGCGTCGGCGACGCGGCGCATGCGGGTGAGGGCGACGATACCGCGCTCGATGGCGTCGTCGTCGAGCACGCTCATGTTGCCTGAACCGTGGCCGAGTCGTACCGATTCCTTCTCGCGGGTGAGCACCTCGAAACCGCCGTTGGGGTCGACGCGGGCCACCACGAGATGAATCGAGTTTGTACCGATGTCGATGGCAGCCCACACGTCGTTGCCCGGTCGGCGAGGCGCGGCGCGACGGCGGGAGGTCATGGTCTCATCATGCCTGCGATACGGTCCTGCGACGTGACCGAGACCCAGATCACCGCCAGGGACCACGCATCGCCCGCGTGGCCGGTCGAGTGAGCGCGCCGGCCGCGCCGATCGGCCTGATCGTCAACCCGCGTTCGGGCAACGACGTGCGGCGTGTCATCGCGAGCGCGGGCAGCTCCACGCTCGAGGACAAGGCTTCGATCGTGAGGCGTGTCGTGCTCGGGGCGCGTGTGCTCGGGGCCACGCACTTCATCACGCACCACGAACCGCACCAGATCGTGCGTCGCGCCACCGAGACCCTGCACGGGGTCATTGTCGAGAGGGTCGGTGGGCCGATCGACAACACCGAGCACGACACCACGCGTGCGGTCGCCATCATGCGCGAACGCGGGTGCGCAGTGGTGATCGTGCTCGGCGGCGACGGCACCAACCGTGCCGCGGCCAAGGGCTGGCCCGATATGCCGGTCATCGCGTTGTCCACCGGTACCAACAACGCCTTCCCCTACTGGGTCGAGCCCACCGTTGCGGGTAGCGCGGCCGGACTGCTCGCTCACGGATTGGTCGCGTCCGACCCGACCGTGCTTCGCGCCGCGAAGGTGGTGCGGGTGCAGATGCCCGACGGGGTTGACGAGCTTGCGCTCATAGACGCGGTCGCGGTGGCCGACCTGTGGGTCGGGTCGCTCGAGCTGTTCGAGCCCGACACGATGCGCACCGCGGTTCTCACACGTGCGGACCCGGCCGCGATCGGCTTTTCCGCGGTAGGCGGGTTGCTGGTGCCGTGCGCCCCCGACGACGAGCGTGGCGTGCTGATTCGATTCTGCCTGCCCGACGAGCACGCGCCCGTGCTGTTGCACGCGCCCACGGCGCCCGGGCACTACGCGACGATTGGCATCCGCGAGTGCCGGTCGTTGCACCTTGGCGACGTGGTCGAGGTGACGGGCCCGGTGCTGCTCGCGTTCGACGGTGAGCGCAAGCGGCGGCTGCACGACGGCGAGGTGGCCTCGATGGTGGTTCGTCGCGACGGCCCGCGTGTGGTGGACGTGCGAGCCGTCATGGCCGCGGCGGCGCGGCTGGGCGTGTTCGTGGGACAATCTGGAATCGAGTTCGTCGGCAAGGGGGCCCGTTGATGGGTGCAGAGATCGTCATCAAGGGCGGAACCGTGTACGACGGCTCCGGGGCACCGGGCGTCGTGGCCGACGTGGCGATCTCGGGCGGCCGAATCGTCGAGGTCGGCCCGTCGCTTTCGGGCACGCGCGTCATCGACGCCGGCGGACACGCAGTGGCCCCCGGCTTCGTCGACATCCACACGCACTACGACGCGCAGGTCTTCTGGGATCCGGCGCTCACGCCGTCGTGCTACCACGGCGTCACCACGGTGGTCGCGGGCAATTGCGGGTTCTCCATCGCACCCACCCGGCCCGAGGACCGCGAGCTCATCGCACGCACCCTCGAAAAGGTCGAGGACATGGATGTCGCGGCGCTCGCGGCGGGCATCCCATGGGACTTCGAGACCTTCCCCGAATACCTCGCGTCCATCGAGCGTCGCGGCACGGTGCTCAACTTCGCCGCGTACATCGGCCACACGCCCGTGCGCATGTACGCGCTCGGTGAGGCGGCGTCCGATCGCGTGGCCACCACCGAGGAGATCGATCGCATGGCGGGCCTCGTACGCGAGGCCATGTTGGCTGGTGCCGCCGGGTTTGCGACGAGTTTCGCGATGACCCATCGCGGTGCCGACGGCAAGCCCATCCCCAGTCGTTATGCCGATCGCGCCGAGTTCGAGGCGCTTTTTCGCGCCGTGGGCGACACACGGCGCGGCGTGGTCGAGGTGACCCCGGGCGAAAACCTCTCGATCGCCGGCATGTACGAGTTGCAGCCGACGATCGGTGTACCTATGACCTACACCGCGTTGCTCACCGCGCCGAACGGTTCGCATCTGCGCAACCTCGCGCTCAACCGTGAAGGTTGGGCCAAAGGTGCGCAGGTGTGGCCCCAGATCACGTGTCGCCCGTTGAATTTCTCGATGACACTGCTCGAACCGTTCACGCTGAATCCGAACGCCGAGTTCGCGTCGCTCATGGGCGCGTCGATCGACGCGCGCCGCGCGGCCTATGCCGACCCGGCGTGGCGCGCTCGGGTGAATGGCATCTGGGCGAGCATGGTCGGCATGGTGCCCCGTTTCGACACCTACGAGATCATGGAGACCGTGGCCCATCCCGAGCTCGTCGGTCAACGCCTCAGTCAGGTGGCGGCCGCGATGGGCAAGGAGCCGTTCGACGCGTTGCTCGACCTCGCGCTCGCCGAACCCGAGCTCAGGCTGCGGGTGAAGTGCGTGGTGGCCAACGACGACATCGACGGTATCCGCGAGTTGCTGGGCGACGCCGGCTGCACGCTCGGCTTGTCCGATGCCGGCGCGCACGTCGGCCAGCTCTGCGACGCCCCGATGCCCACCGATCTGTTGGGCAACTGGGTTCGCGAGCGCGAGGCGTTGTCGCTCGAGTCGGCCATCCACAAGCTCTCTGGTGTGCAGGCCGATCTGTTCGGTTTCGCCGACCGTGGTCACCTCGCGCCGGGCTACGCGGCCGATGTCGTGGTGTTCGACCCCGACACCGTCGCGCCGGGCCCGGTGCGTCGGGTGCGCGACTTCCCGGCCGACACCGAGCGCCTCACCGCGGATGCGCCCACAGGCGTGCGTCACGTGCTTGTGAACGGCACCGCGATCCAGCTCGACGGGGTGCAGCTCCCCGATGCGCTTGCGGCTCGACCCGGCCAGATTGTCAGGCCGACACCTCGCAGCTGAGCCCGCGTGGGGCGCGGCCAGTGCGGTCGCGCGCTATGCGCGATCGCGTCGTTTCTCGGCCGTCCGCACGATTGCATCGACGATGGTGTTCATGTCGTCGACCATTCATCGGCGAGGTCGTACGCCTCGACCTCGAGCCCGATGGCACGGTAGGCGCGGGCATGGTTGCGATGACGTGCAACTTCTCGGGCGTAGCTCGCCAGGTATCGCACGAGAAAGCGCACGACGCCCAGTTCGTGCCACTGACGTACGTGCACCAATTCATGGGCGAGCAGCTTGCGTGTGCCGTTGCGATCCTCGTCCGAGGTGACGAACACGAATCGTCCGAGCGTCATGCCGCTCGTGCCGGGCGCGAGTACCGGCACCCGTACGACGCGGACCCGCTCCGCGAGTGCGCGAGGCAACACGGCGTATGCGGCCAACTCGTGCTCGTTCAACCGCCGAGGCATCGGGCCCCCTACCAGCCCTCGAGAACGGCCGAAAGCTCTGACAGATCGGCGATCGAGACGAAGTCGTGGTGGTCCTGGGCAATGGCGTGCTCCATTGCCCAGGTGATCTCGAAGGGGACATGCACGGCACGCCCGCCGAGGTCGAGCACGGGCAGGATGTCGCTTCGCAACGAGTTGCCGACCATGACGAACCCCGCTGGGTCGATGCCGTGGCGTTCGAGGATGCGCGCGTAGGTCGCAGTGTCTTTTTCGGCGACCACTTCGATCTGCCAGAAGTTCTCGGCGAGGCCCGACGCGGCGATCTTCGTCTCCTGATGGAACAGGTCGCCTTTGGTGATGAGCACGAGACGATGGCTCGTTGCGAGCCGCCGTACGGTTTCGTCGGCGTACGGGAGCAACTCGACCGGACGAGCAAGGAGTGCCTTGCCGAGCTCGATGATGCGATGAATCTCGCTCGCGGGGATCGCGCCGTCGGACAACTCGATCGCAGTCTCGATCATCGACAACAAGAAGCCCTTCACGCCGTAGCCGAACAGCGCGAGGTTGCGGCGTTCCGCAGCGAGGAGCGATTCCTCGGTGGCGTGCGGCTCGGCGTAGCGCGCGAGCAGGTCATGGAAGGCGCGCTGCGCGTCGGCGAAGTAGCGCTCGTTGTGCCAGAGCGTGTCGTCGGCGTCGAAGCCGATCGTGTCGACGGTCATCGCGGCTGCTCGGTCGCGGCGGCCGCGGGCTCCGCGGGCTCCGTGGGCTCCGTGGGCTCCGTGGCGGCGGCTGCGGCGGCCGTGGGCTGCACAGCGGCGAGCAGCGGGGCTTCGCCCGGTTCGAGTGGTGTCATCGCGAGATCGATCGCGGTCCACGTGGTCTTCGAGAACGGATAGATGACCACGGGTGCGATCACCGCGATGCCCGCACCGATGAGGGCGAGCGGCACCGCCGGCGTGTCGGGTGAGGTGGCGATGAACCCGCTGACGAGCACCACCAGCAGGAGCCCGAAGGTGATGACCGTGTTCATCCCGACGGCGCCGATGAACTGACCGTCCTCCCGCTCGAACAGGTAGCCGCAGCGTGGGCAACGCGCAACCATGCGTGTCCAACGGCGGAACAAGTGGCCGCTGCCGCAGACGCAGCACCGGCGGATGCTGGCGCGCCCGACCATGCGCCACAAACCGGGGGTGGGCGCCGCCGTCATGCCTGTGCCGGCCTCACGGAGCGCGTCACGAACCATGCCGCCACCCGACGGAACGACTTCGGAGATCGCTCGATCGGACACCTGTCGCGTGCGGCGGGCAAGATGGTGCTGCGCGTCGGTTCCGCGCGGAAGGGAAGCATCGTGGCTGCCATCACCGAAGATGAGCTCCGCTCCCGCGTGCAGCGGCTCATCGTCGAGCTCGACGTCACCGACCGCGTGGCGTTCCGCGGCGCACAGTTCGATCGCGGTCTCGCGTGGGTGCACTTCCCCGAGGGGCGCGGCGGGCTCGGGCTGGCCCCGAGGATGCAGACGGTCGTGGCCGAAGAGCTTCAGCATGCCGAGCGGGTCTACGACGACATCGTACTCAACCCGATCGGCATCGGCATGGCCGCCCCACTGCTGGTGGCCTACGCCTCTGAAGCGATGATCGACTCCTACCTCCGGCGCATCTTCACCGCCGAGGACATCTGGTGCCAGATGTTCAGCGAGCCCGGTGCCGGCTCCGATGTCGCGTCGCTCGCGACCCGAGCAGTGCGCGACGGTGACGAGTGGATCGTCAACGGTCAGAAGGTGTGGACCACGCTCGGCCATGTGTCGAACCACGGATTGCTGGCGGCCCGCACCGACCCCGACCAACCCAAGCACAAGGGCATGTCGTACTTCGTGGTCGACATGCATGCCCACGGGGTCGAGGTGCGTCCGCTTTTTCAGATCACCGGCGAAGCCGAGTTCAACGAGGTGTTCTTCACCGACGCGCGGGTGCGTCACGATCACATGCTCGGCCATGAGGGCGATGGGTGGAACGTGGCGGTGGCCACGCTCATGAACGAGCGCGTCGCACTCGGTGGCGGTGTGCGGGCGCGGGGCAGTGGTCCGATCGAGGTGGTGCTCGAGGCATGGCGCGAAAACAAGCATCGCTTCGACGAGGCGATGCGTGACCGGGTCGTGAGGCTCTGGGTTCAGGCCGAGGTGCTGCGGTTCACCAATGCCCGCGGGCGGGTGTTGGCCAAGGCCGGCACGCCAGGGCCAGAAGGGTCGATCGGCAAGCTGTTGTCGGCCGAGCTCAACAAGCGCATCGGCGAGTGCGCGCTCGACCTGTTGGGCCCGGCGGGCATGTTGTATCCCGCGGGCTATCCGATGGATCGTCCCCGCCAGACCGGTCTCGATGCGCGTGACCCGTACCACATGTTCCTGCGCATGCGTGCCCAGAGCATCGAAGGCGGCACCTCCGAGGTGATGCGGAACATCCTCGGCGAGCGAGTGCTCGGGCTGCCGAAGGAGCCTGCCGTCGATCGCGACATGCCCTGGTCGCAGGTGCCCCGCAACGGGTGACCCCAGTTCTCGGCGAACTTTGGTCATTTGCCCACTTGGGCGGTGGACGAAGGACCAAAGTTGGTGGGGCGGCTCAGGCACGCCGCCAGACGGGGCCGGTGGGGGTGTCTTCGAGCACGATGCCGCGTGCCGTGAGCTCGTCACGCACGCGGTCGGCGGCCGCGAAGTCGCGCGCGGCGCGAGCGGCTTCGCGCGCTTTGACGAGCGAGTCGATCTCGGTGTCGATCTCGGTGTCGCGGCGGTCGAGCGTGAGCCCGAATGCCCCGCACATCGCGTGCACGGTCGCCACGAGCGATTCGGCGCGCGTGGTTTCACCTGCGTCGATGGCGCCGTTCGCCTGGCGGACGGTCTCGAAGATGATCGCGATACCGCTCGGCGTCGCTAGGTCGTCGTCGACCTCGTCGTTGAACGCGCCGATCGTGTCGGAGTCGAGCAACGACTCGTCGGCCGCGGGCATGCGTCGGGCGAACGCGTCCAATCGGTCGAGCCCCCGCAACGCCTGATCGAGCGCAGGCCCGTTGATCTCCATGGTCTTGCGATAGTGCGTCTGGAGCACGAGCAGCCGCAACGCGCGCGGGTCGTAGTTGTCGAGCAACTCCGCGAGCGTGGTGAAGTTGCCGAGCGACTTCGACATCTTCTCGCCGTCGACGTTCACCATCGCGTTGTGTACCCAGTGGCGTGCGAACCGCTTGCCCGCCCCCACAGCTTCGGCGCGTTCGTTCTCGTGATGGGGGAACGCGAGGTCGTCGCCGCCGCCGTGGATGTCGAACCCCTCACCGAGGATGTCGAGTGACATGGCGACGCACTCGATGTGCCAGCCGGGCCTACCGGGACCCCACGGCGACGGCCACGTGGGCTCACCGGGCTTCGCGGCCTTCCACAGCACGAAGTCGAGCGGGTCCTCCTTGCGATCGTCGATCTCGACCCGGGCACCCGCCCCCTCGCGCAATTCATCGGCGCTGCGGTGCGCGAGTGCGCCGTAGTCGGCGAGCTTGCTCGCGCGGTAGTACACGCCCATGCCGTCGATCACGTAGGCCATGTCCGCGGCGAACAGCTCGCCGATGAACGCGACCATCGCGTCGACGTACGCGGTGGCGTGGGGGCGGTGGTTGGGCCGCTCGATGCCGAGGCGATCCATCTGGTCGTCGTATGCACGTTCGTACGTGAGCGCGAGCGCGGGCTCGGTGGTGCCTTCCGCCGCGGCGCGCTTGATGATCTTGTCGTCGATGTCGGTGACGTTCTGTACCAACACGACATCGAAGCCCCGCCAGCGCAGGTACCGCCGCAGTACGTCGTAGGTGAGGGCGCTGCGAGCATGACCGACGTGAGGGACGTCGTACACCGTCGGCCCGCACGCATAGATGTCGGCTTTGCCTGCGGTGCGGGGGACGAACGCGATCTTCTCGCCGGTGAGGGTGTCGGTGAAGCGCAGCACCGGGCAAGGATACGCGTGCGGCGCCGCACCCTTGCTCGGCTTTCGGTGTGCTGTCAGTGCTCGCGGTGATCGTCGGGGGCTTGCTCGGCGTCGCCGAGGAGCACGGTCTTCAGCACCTTGCCCGATGCGTTGCGAGGCAACGGGTCGGTTCGGATCTCCCATTGGGTGGGCACCTTGAATCTGGCGAGCGTCTCACCGGCAAAGCGGGCGACCTCTGCGAAGTCGAGTGTCGCGCCCGTCACCGGCACGACGATCGCCTTGACCTCCTGGCCGTGCTCGGGATGGTCGCTGCCGACCACCGCGCACTCGCGCACGAACGGATGTGCCTCGACGCGGGACTCGACCTCTATGGGGTAGATGTTCTCGCCCGAGCGAATGATCATGTCGCGCGCTCGTGAGTTGATGAACAACAGGCCATGCTCGATGCGGCCGATGTCGCCCGTGTCGAGGAAGCGGTCGCGGTGGATCGCCGCGGCCGTGGCTTCGGGATTTCGCCAGTAGCCGAGCATGTTGTACGCGCTCTGCACGACAACGCGTCCTTCGACCCCGTCGCTCACCGGCTGGTCGTGGTTGTCCCAGATCTCGATGCGACACGTCGGGTTCGCGCGGCCCGCGCTCAACGGCTCGCGCTCGTACTCGAGACCGTTGTTGCCCGACACCGATGCGACGGTCTCGCTCGAGCCATAGCCGTTGCCCATGTTGCATCCGACGTTCGGGAAGGCCGCCTGCAGGTCGGCGCGCACCGCGGGGCTGGTTGGGCCACCGCCGAAGCTCACCTGACGAATGCTCGACACGTCGTACTTCGCGAAGTTCGGATGGTGGACGACTCGCGGGCCGGTGCCGCCGATGGGCGACCAGGTGGTGACCCGTTCGCGCTCGATGAGTCGCAGCACGTCGTCGGGGTCGAAGCGACCGCGCCGCAGCACCATTCGGAGGCCCATGGGCAGGCCCATGATGATGCCGGCGAGGAGCCCGGACACGTGGAACATCGGCGACGTGAGCAGGGTGACCGTCTGCGCGGTGGGCGAGGGCGGTGGGGTGTGTTCTTCGCCGAGAGCGGCGGACTGCAAGGCCGCCATGCGTGCCCGGACCATGCCGTTGCACTGCAGCACGTGCACGAACCCGAGCAGCGCACGGTGCGAGATCAGGGCGCCTTTCGCCCGACCCGTGGTGCCCGAGGTGAAAAGGATCAGCGCGGGGTCGTCCTCGTCGATGGGCGTGTCGGGCAGCGATGCCATGGGTGCGAACGCGATCAGCGTGGGCCAGTCGCGTTCGATCTCGATCACGGCGCAGCCGAGATCG
>JANMVY010000071.1:0-7062 GCA_031393535.1 Actinomycetes bacterium
CGCGGCCGACTACTTCCGCCTTCGCATCCCCGCGGCGCGCCCGTTGCTCGAAGAGCTCGTCGCCGACAATGTGCTCCTCGCGGCGCGCGTCGAAGGCTGGCACGACCCGGCCTACCTCGATCCCGAGGCTTCGCAGCCCCGCCGCATCGACGCGACCGCGTTGGTTTCGCCGTTCGACTCGTTGGTGTGGGAGCGTGCGCGCACCGAACGGATCTTCGGCTTCCGTTATCGCCTCGAGCTCTACACACCCGCGCCGAAACGTGTCTTCGGCTACTACGTGTTGCCGTTCCTGCTCGGTGATGCATTGGTCGCCCGAGTCGACCTGAAGGCCGATCGTGCCGCGAGCACGCTGCGAATACCTGGAGCCTTCGCCGAGTCGGGCCACGCCACAGCCGAAACGGCGCACGCGCTCGCGGCCGAACTGCGCCTGCTCGGATCGTGGCTCGGCCTCGACCACGTCGCGCTCGGCGGCTCGGCGCGCGGCGACCTGGTGCCGTTGCTCGCGCGTGAGCTGCGATGAGCGCTTGGCCGACAGGCCAACGTGCTCTGTGTCAGTCGGCCACTCGCTGACACGCAGTGCCGGCCCACATCTGGCGAACCGACGACCGATCATTCGTGCCGGTGGTGATGCCGTCGATGGCTGTGGCGCCATCGGAGGTGCTGAACAGCACCGAAGGGTCGCCGGCGACCGGCTGGCCGATCTTCATCGCCGCGCCGTACACCCTGCGCAGATCGGCGACGGTCGAGCCGACGCCGATACGGTCGAGGGTGACGAGGCCGTCGGGCTGCTTGCCCGGCTCGTCGACGAACCATTGCTCGAAAGTTCGCGATCCGTTGAGCACGCCCGAGGCGTTCTTCGTGAAGACGAGCTCGAGGTTGCCGAACACGACGCGCCGCGTCTCGTCGCCGATGCACAGCTCGGCCTGCCTCCACCCGGTGTCGCTCGATGGCTGCCCGATGAGCGCGACGATGCGGGACAACGTGCTGTCGGCATTGTCACCGAAGCGCGACGTGCTCGAGCTTGCCGAGCCGAACTGCAAGACGAGCCCGTTGTCGGCGAGTGCCACCGAACCGATGCGCGTGGGCGGCGAAATCGCGGTGGTGGTCGACGCAGCTCTGGTCGTCGTAGTGGTCGACTTGGTGGTGGTCGACGTGGTGCTTGACGTCGATGGGGTCGAGGTGGTGCTCGACGTCGACGCGGTCGAGGTGGTGCTCGACGCCGCGGAGCCACCGGTGGCACCCGTCGCGGTGATCGCTTCGGAGCTGTTGTCTCGTGTGACGAGCACGGCCGCGAGCACAACGAGCAGCACGAGCAATGCCGCGCCCGCGATGACGAACGGCACGCGATTCGCGGCGTCGCCGGCATCGTCCGCACCGACCGGCGGCCGCGGACCACCGCCACCACCGCCGACCCCACCCGCGCCGCCGGCGCCTCGCGTGGGGCGCGACGCGCCCGGATCGGTGGCATCGAAAACGCTGGTCGGACTCGACGTGGCGAGCGGCGCCGCAGGCCGCGGCGGTCGGGGTGTCGACCGACCGCCACCGACAGCCGGAGTAGATCCGCCGCGGGCCCGCAGGGTGGCGAGCACGGCCGCACCGAGGGCAGGCGCCTGCTCGGGCAGATGACGGGCGTTGTCGGGGGCCCGGTCGAGCGCGCGCGGCGCAGAGACCGCCTCGGCGTCGGCGAGCCCGGCCTGGCTCGCCGCGGCCAGCAACGCAGAACGCGTGGCCGGGGTCCACGACGGCGGGTGTGCGAGCACCACATGCCCAAGCGGTTCATCACCCGCCTGTGCCGCGGCCTGCTCGCGCACGTGTGCCAGAAGGTGGGCGAGCAGCGTTTCACCCGTGACGGCGTAGCCGTTGACGATCACGCTCCGCGGATCGCCGAGCCGCGCCCCAAGACCGCCGACGAGCCCGGCCGGGTCGGCCACGCCGGCCGCGACGGCGGCGGCGCCGGCGCTGATCGTGCCGTCGCGACCGACGTGCACCTGCAAACGGGCATGGCGCGTGGCGCCGAACGAGACCATGCGCATGGTGCCGCCGCGCTCGAAGGCCGCGCTGACGCGCTCGTCGCCGAGATCGATCCCGAGGTTGAAAGCCATGACCCGCTCCGTCACGCACGACGCGAGGCATGCGGGGCCCACGTCACGCAGGCGGCGACGCTACTCGTTTGCCTGAGGGGTGGGTTCGCACGAGCTGCGCCTCGGTCGGCGCACCCGATGCCGCGGCTTCGGCCGGCAAGAGCGCCGTGATGGCGTCGAGCACGAGGCGCAGGTCCGCGGCGAGCGTGCCGCCCGTCATCTCGACCGCGGGCCCGACACGCACCCGAACCGATGGCGGGTTCCACACGTGCAACATGTTCGGCAGCTTCGCCGAGCGTGGCCAAACCTGCTCGGTGCCCCACAACCCGACCGGAACGATCGGTGCACCGGTGGCACGGGCGAGTCGGACCACACCGGTCTTGCCCGACAGTTCGGACGAGAAGAACGCGTCGCCCCGAGGAATGGTTCCCTGGGGGAGGATGACGACCAACTCACCTGCCGCGAGCGCGCGGGCTGCCGCATCGAGGGGCGCGTCGGATCCCGAACCGCGATCGACTGGAATCGCGCCGAACGAACGAGCGAGCGGGCCCACAACCGGCGCGGCGAACAGTTCTTGCTTCGCGAGAAAACGCGCCGGTCGACCAAGTCGGGCGAGCGCGAACCCGAGTGCCAGCGGGTCGAAGTAACTGCGATGGTTGGCGGCGATGATCACCGGGCCCTTCACCGGGATGTGGTCGAGCCCGCCGATGTCGAAACGGCAGTAGGGCACGAGCTCAGGACGGACCACCGACAAAAACGCGCGTTGGGGTTCCCAGCCGGCGAACTTGGGCACACCCTCGGGCACGTCGAGCCACACGACCGGCCATCGCTTCAGCGTGGCCAGCGCGAACAAACGTGGATCGGGGTTCACGGCCACCGGGTGGCCGACGGCGCCGAGGAGCGGCTGGTCGAAGAAGCTGTCGGAATAGGCGAAGCTCGCCGCCAGGTCGATGCCCCGAGGTTCGGCCCATTGCTTCACCGCAGCCAGCTTGCCCTTGCCCCAGACATAGTGGCCGTCGACTTCGCCGGCGAGCCTGCCGTCGCGGTGCCGGTACTTCGTGGCGATGACCGCATCGAAGCCGAGCGCCGCGCCGAGCGGCTCGGCCAGCTCGGCCGGGCTCGTCGTGGCCATCACGACGAGACGGCCCTCGCGACGGTGCTCGTCGATCACCACCCGCGCGAAGGGCTGCACCGCGGGCAGGAGTTCGAGCGCGGCTTGGCGGCCGGCCTCGGCGACTCGTTCGGGGTCCCAACCCTTCGTGAACCGGATGCCTTGGCGCGCGAGCAGCATGGTTGGCAGCGTCTCGCCGATCGCGTCGAAGACGGCGAACAGGAAACGTTCGCCCGGCACGGCCCGACTCGACAACACCCCGGTGCGGCGCAGCGCGGCGGACAAGGCCGGACCGCTCGCGCCGGGCAGCAGCGTGCGGTCGAGATCGAAGAACGCCGCCGCAGTCGGCTTCGGACGTCGCGGGCGCGCCGCGCGTGATTTCGTCGTGCCGGCCATCGGGCCAGGGTACCGGCCCCGCACCGCCGGGTCGGGGCCCAAAAAGAGAGAAGGAGCCGAAGGGGGATTCGGCTCCTTCTCATAGCCTCGAGAGCTTCGACCGGGGGGTCGGATCTCGGGCTTGTCGATCGGATCTTCGCATGGGGGGTTGCGATTCGTCGACCCGACCTGTTGGAGAGATTGTGCACTCTTTCACGTGATCTGTCCAGCAGTTTGCAGCGATAGGTGGCATCATCAGAAGCGATGGACCTCCGCCAGATTCGCGCGCTGATCGCCGTCGCCGACCACCAGAGCTTCTCGGCCGCCGCTCGATCGCTGCACACCGTGCAGTCGAACGTGTCTACGCACATCGCGCGCCTCGAACGAGAGCTGCGCGCCACCCTCGTCGACCGGGCCACGGGCAAGCTCACCCAGGAGGGTGAAGCAGTCATCACCCGGGCCCGCCGCATCGAGGACGAGATCGACGCCATCACGGCTGACATATCGTCCATGGTCGGCGAGATCGCGGGGACCGTACGCATCGGTGTCATCGGCACCACTGCCCGCTGGTTCGTGCCCCACCTCCTCGTGCGGGCCGAGGCTGCGTATCCCAAACTACGGCTCATCATCGTCGACGCGACCACGACCTCGCTCGTACCCCAGGTCCTCGACGGGCGCCTCGACGCCGCGCTCGTGAACCTGCCCGTGGCTGACCCCGACATCGACACCGAGCCGATGTTCGAAGAGGACCGTGTGGTCGTGGCGCCCATGTCGCACCCGATCGCCGCGTTCGACTCGATCACCCTCGCCGAGCTCGTCGAGCACCCGCTGCTGTTGCCACCGCGCGGCACCACGTTTCGCGATGTGGCCGACACCGAGGCGGCGGCGCGAGGTCTCGAACTCAAGATCCGCGCCGAGGTCGACGGCGTGCGTCTGCTCGCGAGCCTCGCGTTTCAGGGCTTCGGTGCCGCACTGCTGCCCGCGTCAGCGGCACCGAAGCATCTCCAGTCGGGCACGTGGAAACGGGTGCCGGTCACCGACATGACGCGCCGCTCGGTGGGCCTCGTCACGAACCGTCGCAGCTCTCCAGCCGCACCTGCCCGTGAAGTTCGCCGCATGATCCGCGAAACCATCCTCCAGGTGGGGCCCGAGCAGCCCGGTCTGTACCCGCTCGACGACTCCGGCGCGACCGCCCCGCTGTGAGAGAGTGTCACAGATCATGAACCAGATCCCCCTCGATCTCCGCGCGGGCACCCAAGGTTCGGTACGCACCCGAGCCGAGTACTTCGGTGACCAGCGCGTGATGACCTTCTCGATCGACGCGTCGAACAACCAGGGTGCACTGTCGCCCCAGGACGGCGAGAGCATTGCGTTCGCCGCGTTCACTGCACTCGAAAAGCACATCCCTCTGGTGGGGTTCGTTGCCTCGAGCGGCGCCGACATTTTGGCGGGCATCGGCGCCGCGCACGGCTGGGGTACCGCGGCGAGAGCGCTCGTGCGGTGCTCGGGGATCGTTCCCGTGATCATCGTGGTCACCGGGGCCGCAGTGTCGGGCCCCGCACTCTTCCTCGGCCTCGCCGACCTCGTCGTGATGATCGACGATAGCTACGCGTTCGTGAGCGGGCCGCACATGGTGCGCCAGTTCACCGGCGAGGAGCTCACCAACACCACACTCGGCGGCCCCGCGATGCACGCCCGCACGTCGGGCGTGGCGAGCCTCGGCGCGGCCGACGTCGAGGAGGCTCGTGGGGTCGTCACCGAGCTACTGCGCTATCTGCCACCACACGCCGAGATCGAATCCAGCCCCATCGCGTCGAACGATCCGATCGATCGCCCCACGCCCGAATTGCTCGACATCATGCCCGAGTCGAGCACCGGCAGCTACGACGTGCGCGACATCATCGCCAGCATCGTCGACGACGGCGCGATGCTCGAACTCAAGGCCGCATGGGCCACCAATCTCGTCACGGCGTTCGCATCCATCGATGGCCGTCCGGTGGGCGTGGTGGCCAACCAACCACAGTCGCTCGCGGGCACGCTCGACATCGCGGCGTCGCAGAAGGGCGGCCGGTTCGTCGCGTTGTGCGACGCGTTCAACCTGCCGCTACTCACCCTGGTTGACACGTCGGGCTTCTACCCGGGCAAGGACCTCGAATGGCGCGGCATGATCCGCTACGGCGCGCAGATGGCATTCGCGTACGCACGCGCCACCGTTCCACGGGTGATGGTCACTCTCCGCAAGTCGTACGGCGGCGCGTACATCGTCATGGACTCGAAGAACATGGGTAACGACCTCGCCCTCGCCTGGCCCACGGCCGAGATCGCCGTGATGGGCGCGAAGGGTGCGGTCGAGATCCTGTACCGCCGCGCCACCACCGAAGAACGCGCCGTGCTCGAACGCGCATATGAGGAACGTCTGCTCAACCCGTACATCGCGGCCGAGCGGGGCTCGATCGACGCGATCATCGATCCCACCGACACGCGGCGTCTGGTGGGCGCGTGCTTCGAGATCCTCGCTTCGAAGCGCGAACGGCTCCCCCGCCGCCGCCACGACAACTCCCCGCTGTAGGCCATCGGCCGATTCATTCGTTGTTCACGACCAAGAACTGTGAGCGCGACCCCGCGCGGCGATACGATCCTGTGGGTTTCGGACCCATCGCACTCGAGCGGCCCACCGATGCCGCTCCGTCACCAGCATCACCAGCTCACCAGCATCACCGCAGCGACACAGCGCGCCTCTCTGCCGGATCAGCAGAGGGGCACCGCGAAAGGGCACGAGGGATCTCCATTGGCCGACAGCGTGACGATCACCGACAACCGCACCGGGCAGTCCATCGAGGTCCCGATCGTCAACGGGGGCGTCGATGCCACCCAGTGGGCGAAGCTTCTGCCCGGGGTCTGGTTCTTCGACCCGAGCTTCGGCACCACGGCGGCAGCCTCGTCGGCCATCACCTACCTCGACGGTGACAACGGCGTGCTGCGCTATCGCGGCTACCCCATCGAGCAACTCGCGCAGAAGTCGACCTACCTCGAGGTTGCATACCTGCTCATTCACGGTGAGCTCCCCACGGCCGACCAGTACACCGAGTGGAAGCACCAGATCACCACGCACACGTTCATCCACGAACACGTGCGCAAGCGTTTCCTCGAGGGGTTCCACTACGACGCGCACCCCATGGGCATGCTCACCTCGTCGGTGGCCGCGCTGTCCACGTTCTACCCCGAGGCGAAGGACATCGACGATCCGGCAAACCGCATGCGTCAGATCATCCGCCTCATCGCAAAGGTGCCGACGCTCGCCGCAGGCGCGCACCGCTACAGCGTCGGCATGCCGTTCGTCTACCCCGACAACAACCTCGACTTCGCGACGAACTTCTTGTCGATGATGTTCCGTGTTGCCGAGCCCACTTTCGAGTGCGACCCGCGCCTATCGCGCGCGCTCGACATCTTGTTCATCCTCCACGCCGATCACGAGCAGAACTGCTCGACCACCGC
>JANMVY010000395.1:0-2039 GCA_031393535.1 Actinomycetes bacterium
ACGAGCGGCATGGAGGTCACCGCCTACATCCCGGGCGAGCGGCACAACCTGCAAGAACACTCCATCGTCCTCGTGCGTGGTGGTCGGGTGAAGGATCTCCCCGGCGTTCGGTACAAGATCATTCGTGGCACCCTCGACACCGCAGGCGTCCGCGACCGCAAGCAAGCCCGCAGCCGTTATGGCGCGAAGAAAGATTCGTGATATGCCGCGCAAAGGCCCTGCAACACGTCGTGATATCCAACCTGACCCGATCTACCGTTCGGTCGTTGTCAGCCAGCTGGTGAACAAGATCCTCCAGCGCGGCAAGCGTTCGCTCGCCGAACGTATTGTCTACGACGCACTCGAGATCGTGCAGACCAAGACGAGCAGCGAACCGGTCGCCGCGTTGAAGCGCGCGGTCGACAACGTGAAGCCCCAGCTGGAGGTGCGCAGCCGTCGGGTCGGCGGCGCGACCTATCAGGTGCCGGTCGAGGTCCGCCCGCGTCGGGCCAACACCTTGGCCATCCGCTGGATGGTGGGATACGCGCGGCAGCGTCGTGAGCGCACCATGGCCGAGCGGCTCGCGAACGAGATCCTCGACGCGTCGAACGGCGTCGGCGCCTCGGTCAAGCGGCGCGACGATCTCCAGAAGATGGCGGAATCCAACAAGGCGTTCGCCCACTACCGCTGGTGATCCGGGACCCCCGACCCGATACATCACCGAACCCCATTATCCTTGTCACGACCGGGCATCTGCCCGGTCGTGATGCGTAACCGGCTCGTTCCGCGAGCATCCCTCGAAACGCCCGCCGCCCGGAGCAAGAAAGCTGCGAGATGTCTGCACGGCACCCCCTCCAACGCACCCGCAACATCGGAATCATGGCCCACATCGATGCGGGGAAGACCACCACGACCGAGCGCATCCTTTACTACACCGGCAAGAACTACAAGATCGGTGAGGTCCACGAAGGCGCGGCCACGATGGACTGGATGGATCAAGAGCGCGAGCGAGGTATCACGATCACGTCGGCGGCGACCACCGCGTTCTGGGACGACCATCGCATCAACATCATCGATACCCCGGGCCACGTCGACTTCACCGTCGAAGTCGAGCGTTCGCTACGTGTTCTCGATGGCGCGGTCGCGGTCTTCGACGGCGTGGCCGGCGTCGAGCCTCAGACCGAAACGGTGTGGCGCCAGGCCGACAAGTACGGCGTTCCGCGCATGTGCTTCATCAACAAGATGGACCGAACCGGGGCCGATTTCTACTTCTGCCTGCGCACGATCCGCGACCGCCTCGGCTGCCTCACGGCCGTCGTGCAGCTGCCCATCGGTATCGAGTCCGGGTATTCGGGCGTCGTCGATCTTGTGCGGATGAAGGCCATCGTCTGGTCGGGTGAGGAGCTCGGCGCGTCGTTCGACATCGTCGACATCCCTGCCGACATGCGTGCGCAGGCCGACGACTATCACCAAGAGCTCATCGACACGCTGTCCACCTTCGACGAGATCATCCTCGAGAAGTTCGTGGCCGAAGAAGAGATCACCGCCACCGATCTCAAGCGGGCCCTGCGCGAAGGCACCATCGCCGGCCATTGCGTACCCATCCTCAACGGCACGGCTTTCAAGAACAAGGGCGTGCAGCCGCTGCTCGACGCGGTCGTCGACTACATGCCCTCGCCGCTCGACATCGGCGCGGTGCACGGTTCTACGCTGAAAGGTGAGCCGGCCGAGCGACAGGTCGACGACAAAGAACCCTTCGCTGCGCTCGCGTTCAAGATCATGACCGACCCCTATGTCGGTCGGCTCACGTATTTCCGGGTGTACTCGGGCCAGCTCGAAAAGGGCGGTCAGGTGCTGAATGCTCGTACCGGCAACAAGGAACGCATCGGCCGCCTCCTCGAGATGCACGCGAACGAGCGCCAGGACATCGACATGGTTTCCACCGGCGACATCGCGGCTGGTATCGGCTTCAAGGACACCAAGACGGGCGACACCCTCTGCGCTCCGGGCGCGCCGATCGTGCTCGAACGGCTCGTCTTCCCCGACCCCGTGATCCACGT
>JANMVY010000429.1:0-1858 GCA_031393535.1 Actinomycetes bacterium
GCGCAGGCAACAGGTAGCGGTCGATAACGCCGCGGGTCTCGAGCACCGTCTTCGGCGAAAAATCACCCCGGGCGTGTTCGAACCAACGCTCAAGCAGTTCGCCGACCAATACACCTGCCGTGGCCAGGACACCTCGTTCAGCTTCCGCGACGAACGCGGCCAGGGCGCGTTCGGCCTCGCGCTTGGTGCCCTTCATCGTGCGGGTGGCGTACAGCCTCTTGCCGTCGAGAGGATCGCGCCCGAGGAAGGCGCGCAGCTCCCATGACGCACCGCGCTTGCGCACATGACCAGCCACCGCTGCCACCTCCTGCGAGTAGCAGCAGAGTAGCAATCGGCCCGCCTGATCGGTTGACACTTTCACAAAAGTGCCTTTGACCTGGCCTTATGTGTGTACCCCGTACGGGATTCGAACCCGTGCCGCCACCTTGAGAGGGTGGTGTCCTAGGCCACTAGACGAACGGGGCTAGTGAGATGTTTTGCGAGGAGACCGCCTCGGACCGGCGGGCTCCGTTGCTCGGGGGGGAGGACTCGAACCCCCAAAGGCTGGACCAGAACCAGCAGTGTTGCCAATTACACCACCCCCGAAGGGCGGAAGACAGCGTACCCGACAGGCGGCCGGTCGCGCACTCGGATTCGCCCTCGCTCAGCCCAATCTCGCGAGCGCCCCATACCCGATGAACCGTGCGATGCTCGCCCCTGCGGTCTCGCGTACGAGGCGACCGAGGGGGGCGTTTCCCGGCGCCGAGACGACTGCGCCGTCCAGGCCGACCTCGTCGGCGACCCGGGTGACTCGATACGCATGGTACGGGTCGGACACCAGCAGCACCTTCGATTGGCCTGAGAGCACTAGCGAACGCGCAGTTGCCGAGAGTTCCTCCCAGGTGTTCGTGCCCAGCGGGATCGACAACAGCGCCGACGCAGGCACCCCGTGATCGCGCAGGTAGTCGTTGCCGGTGTCGGCCTCGGTGAACCGGTCGCCGGCCTGGTTCGCACCGGTCGTCACGATGAGCGGAGCCATCCCGTTGCGGTACAGCTCGAGCGCCGTGTCGAGGCGCGCTTGCAGCGCGCGCGACGGTCGCCCGTCGTATTGCGCGGCCCCGAGCACCACGATCGCGTCCGAAACCCGCGGCGAGTCGGTGCGCGCCGCGTGCCACACCTGCCAGAACGTGACGCCGAGGTAGAGCGCGCTGATGCTCACGAGCCAGATCGCCAACCGGCCGAAGCTGGGGCGCCGCGCGCGTCCGGGCAACACAGCCGGCTCAGCCACGTCGCCGGCACCGACCTCGACGCCGTCATCGGTGGTGACCGCATCGCTCGATGCCTCGACCATCACGGGAGGTCATCGTGCCATGAACCACCTCGACAGAGCGAGCGCGACGCGCGGCCGCGGCCGCGGCCGGGTCAAAGCTGAAGACGGGCCCGGGCCGCGCGCAGCCGCACGATGGCGCGTTCGCGTCCCAGCAGCGCGAGCGAGTCGTACAGCGGAGGACCGACCGTGCGGCCGGTGATCGCGACGCGCACCGGTGCCTGCGCTTTCGACGGCTTCAGACCGTGCTGTTCTCCCACGGCCTCGGCCGCAGCCTTCAGCGAACCGGCGTCCCACGCGCAGGTCGCGTACGCGTCGATCACACCGTCGAGCACCTCGCCGGCCGGCGCCTTCATGGCCTTGACCCACACCTGTTCGTCATACGGCGCCTCGTCGAGGAACAAGAAGTCGACCATGCCCGCCACCTCGTCGAGCCGCTTCACGCGTTCCTGCACCAGCGGAGCGATGGCACGGAAGGTGTCGGTGTCGCGCCACGAGTCGGGCAACCACGACCGTGTTCGTTCGATGAACTCGTCGACGCCGAGCGCGCGG
>JANMVY010000466.1:0-7176 GCA_031393535.1 Actinomycetes bacterium
CCCGCGTTGTTCATCGGCGCGGAGTTCGACTCGATCTTCGGCCAGACCCGAGACGCCGTCGAGGCCACACGTGCCGCCGTGCCCCGACTGCAGCAGGTGTGGATCAGCGGGAGCGGCCATTGGGTGCAACAAGAACGACCCGACGAGGTCAACGCCGCGCTGCTTGCGTTCCTCGGTTCACTCCCCCGCTGGTGAACGACGCACCAGCGCGCCGGCGATGATCTGCGCGATGTCATCGCCACACGCGACGATGTCCACGGCACGGCACGTCGCGATCAGCTGGAAGATCAACCGCTGTGTGCCCGTGTCGTCGATACCTCCATCGGCCAGCGCCTGGAGCTGCGCCAACCGGGTTGCGTCGTCGCCGGCATCGAACAGCGCGAGGCGCACGATGGCCGGCGCCACGCCGAGGCGCACCATGACCTCACCCCGCACGTCGACCGCGCGGTAGCTCGTGGCGACGTGACGGCGCGCGTGATCGGCCACGGTCGCCAGATCGTGCGCGGGGTCGACGGTGTCGCACGACAGCACCACGTTCGTGCGAAACGTCGCGCTCACATCGGGGTTCCACAACACGGCTTGCGCACCCGCGACGTCACCCGCCTGCCATCCGGCGGGCACGGGCACCCACAACTGCGTCGCAGCGTCGCCGTCGATGACCACCACGTCGGTCACGAGAACAGCCCCTTCAGCTTCTTGACGCCCGCTTTCGCTGCGCCGGCGCCATCACCGAACGCGCCGGCGACGCCGCCCGCCACGGCTCGCGGGCTGATGCTCACATCGACCCCGAGGCTGATGCCGAGACCGATGGTCGCGCCGAGGTCGAGCTTCAGCGAGATCTTGTCGAGGCCGATAGACGCATCGGCTTCGAGCTCCGCTCCCAGGCCATAGCTCACACCGGCATGCCCGGTCGTGCGCACCCCGAGGAGGTCGACCTCGGCCTCGGCGTCGGCCGACCCACCGAGCAGCGCATGTGCCGTGAATTGGGCGTCGACGCCTCGCAGGCCGACCAGGACACGTGCCTCACCCTCGATCCGCGCGCCGGTGAAGACCCGAGCGGCGGCACCGACGCCGAGCAGGCCCGAGCCCGCGAACGCCGCCGCGGTCGCGGACAGTCCGGCCTCGACCGCGGCTCGTGCCGCCAGGCGCGCCTCCTTGTCGCCGACGCCGACCGACGCGCCGACAGTACCCACCGCGCCGGCGAACGTCGCGACATCGACGTGGGCGCGATCGCTGCCGAAACGACTCGTGGCACCCTTGCCGGTCTGCGCGGTTCGGCTGACGTCGAGCACCGACACGTCGGCGTCGGCGGTGTTCCAACCGTCACGCACCGACCCACGACCCGTAGTGACCGATCGTGTGCGATCGCTCCGCCGCATCGGCCCTGCGAACGTCGCTTCGGAGACGTGCCGCACACCGCGGGCGTAGCGCCGCGTGGTCCCCGAGCCGTTCGGCGATCCGAGCGTGGTCCACGGGCTCGAACCCGATCCACCCGAGGTGCCGATGCGTCCGAGCGTCGCGTCGGCCGCGACCAACGCGTCGGCCACATCCCACACGAAGCCTGCGAGGTCGTCGATCGAGCGAACGAGCTCGGCCATGCCCCGACCGGCCCGGTCGGCCTCGGTGACCACGAACGCCATAGCGAGGCTCGGCGGCGCGCCCGGGGGCACCAGGTCGAGCGAGCGCCGCAACGCGCGTCCGAGCGAGTCGTGGTCGGCGGCCTGAACCGCGAGACGCGATGCGAGCGCAGCCAGCTCGTCAGTGGCACCGGCGACCGCACTCATCGTGCGAGCTCGTCATCGAGCGCTCGGCGGTGGAGCACCGCGACCTGGGCAAGCGTTTCGACAACTATGCGCGTGAGCCGCTCGAGGTCGGCGGACGCGGCCTCGAAGCGCTCGCGGTGGCCACCTTGCCACGATGCCGTCAGCGATTCGACGTCGCGACGGCGACGATCGTGCAGGAGATCGAGTTGAGCCCGAATGGCGGCGATCGCCCACTCGAAGGTTTCGGCGCCCGAGGGCGAGATGGATGCACTCGATGGGGCTGGCACACCTCCAGTCTCTCATGCCTTATACGTATCTTTCAATACGTTTCATTTACACCAATTTATCAAGGGGTGAAGGTGCCGAACTGCGTCGCGACACGGTTGGCATCGAGTTTCGCCGACACCACGTACTCGGTCCGTAGATTCGTGGCCTGGAACTTCGGGTCGCAGTCGAAGGTCTTGTCGATCGGCGCCACTCGTTCGAACGTGGCACCGGTGAGCTTCACGAGCATGCCGCAGCTCGCGGCCTCGTTCTTTGCCGGCTGCATCGGCACGTGCAGCCCCCCGGCTGTCCAGTCGCTCAGCTTGGCGATCTCACGGATGACGCACGTGTCGGTGACGGCTGAACCGCAGGCTTTGACGCCCGTCGCCCACAGCAGGAAGTTGGCTGCGGCCTGGGCCCCGAGCAGCCCGGTCTTCCCGCCTGACTTCGCGACCAGATCGAGGTACTTCTTGGTGGCCGGCGACTTGTCGGCCTCCTCGAAGGGCACGAAACCCATGCGGATGTAGACGTTGTCCGCCGCGCCACCGTTCTGGCTGTTCCACTTCGCGAACGAGGAGTCGTAGTGATTCGCGTCGGTCACGTACGCCTTCGGACTGAAGCCAACCAGCTTCGCCGCGTTCAGGAAGTTCTCGAAATTCGGAGCGGGCGCTCCGACCCAGTAGACGATCTCCGCGCCGCACGTCTTGAGGTTGTTGACAAGCGGCTTCCAGTCGGGCTCGCCGCCGATGTTGTACACCTGATCGCAGCTGAGGATCGAGTATCCCGCCGACGGAAACGCGGCCGCCACTTTGGCCTTGGTCTCGAGAGTCGCGGAGAAGTTCGCGTAGACCAGAGCCGTCTTCTTGACCGCCTCGGGGTACCGGGCCGCGACCTCGTAGGCGACGCTCAACGGCTGCTGATCGCCGGGGTTGGCGATCGACTGCACCATTCCTGGACCGTGGGAGAACGCAGAAGAAACCGAGTACGCGGGCACGCTGGCCAGTTGACATGCGATGCGAACGTCCTCTTGCGCCGCGTCGGCGGCCCAACCCTGGCCCACGAGCATGAACACCTTGTCCGCGCACGCCTGCGTCACGGCGCGCGTGACCTCGAGATATTTCGCGTCGTAATAGTTGCCCTCGATCTGGCGACCGTTGATGCCGCCGAGGCCGTTGCACCAGTCGAGCATCGCCTTGATAGCGTCGCCGATCTCCTTGTTGAGACCCGGCGCGGAGACGAACCCGGCGTCATCGCCGTACCCGATCGTGATCGCCGCGTCGGTCACACCCTTGTCGGTCGCGCCTTTGGCGTCCCCCTTGCCGCACGGCGACGCGAGGTCGCCGAACTTCTCGGCCGCCGCGCCCGCTCCGTTTGCCGAGGTCGCGGCCGCGGCAACCGTGGAGCCGGTGCCCGACGACCGCGAGTTGTCGCCGTCACCGGTGCTGCACGCTGTCGCGAGCAGGGCGACGCTCACCAACGTCGCCGCGATCCGCAGTGTCCGACTCTGCATGAGAACCCCGTCCGTTCCACGCATCGAGACGATGCGCGAGGAAGGTGTCGGCGGAGAAGCGACGGCGCCTTAGCACTTCGAGTGAACTACGCCTGTCGTTTCGTCCGAACGGCGATGGGCGGCACATCGCGCCGATGAGGTCGTCACGTACACTTCCGCCGCCGGCGACGGGCTCCGCCGCGCACCCGAAAAGGAGGGGCCATGGGTTCGATCGTTCCGGCCGGCACGCTCGCCTGGGGTGTCCAGTTGCCCATCCAGATGCATTCGAGAACCCTGCGCGAGGACTGGGAGCTCACCGCACCGGTCGCCGATCTGGTCGCGGTCGCGAAGGCCGCCGAGGACGCAGGTGCGTTCTTTGTCGGCGTATGCGACCACGTGGCACTGCCCCACAACGACTACACCGCGCGCATGAGCCCGACGTGGTACGACACGGTCGCCACACTCGGCTACATCGCGGCCCATACCACCCGTGTACGGCTGCTGTCGGTGGTGCTCATCGCGGCGTACCGCCACCCCCTCGTCACATCGAAGGCGTTCGCCACGCTCGATCACCTCTCGGGAGGCCGGGCCGTGCTCGGCGTCGGCGCAGGCCACGTCGAGACCGAGTTCGCGGCTCTGGGTATCGACTTCGCCCAGCGGGGGGCCATCACCAACGAGGCCATCGATGCCATCCGCGCCGCGTTCCGGAACGAGTACAGCGAGCACCACGGCACCTTCTTCGATTACGGCCCGGTCGGCCAGAGCCCGCGCCCGGTGGCCGGCGACATCCCCATCTGGATCGGCGGGTCGAGCAAGCCCGCCTTGCGCCGCGTTGCCGAGCGCGGCGATGGCTGGATCCCCCAGGGCACCCCGCGCGCGCAAATGCGCGCATGCGTCGATTTCATCCGTGCCCATCGTGACAAGGTGCGCCCCGGCGCCGAGATCGACCTGGGGTGCATGTCCGAATACATCTACATCGGCAAGGCCGAATGGGATCTTGGCGCATTCCGGCTCACCGGGTCACCCGAGGAGATCGCGGAATCGCTCCGCGAAGCGAACGACCTCGGCTGCAACACGCTCCATCTGCACTTCCGCAGCCGGTCGCGGAACGAATTGTGTGATCAGCTCGCCGCCTTCGGCCGCGACGTAGCCCCGCTGCTCAACCGGTGACCGATACCTGAGGCCGGTTCACCACAGCATCGACGCGCCGCCGTTCGGTCGCAGCACCTGGCCCGTCACGAACTTCGCGGCGTCGGATGCCAGATACAACATCGCGAACGCCTGATCGTTCGGCTCGCCGGGTACACCGAGCGCAGCGATCTTCGCCCGCATTGCCACGTACGTCGCCTTGCGCTCGGGATCGACCGTGCCGTCTTCGCGCAGCACGTGACGCTCGTTCATCGGCGTGTCGACCCAGCCGGGCGCGACCGTGTTGACGCGCACGTTGTGCGTCCCGAGCTCGGCGGCGAGCGATCGGCTGAACTGCGCGGCGGCGGCCTTGGCGGTCGCGTACGCGATCATGAACGGTGTGGCGCCGTCGACGGCGCCACTCGTGATGTTGATGATGCTGCCCCGACGGTTCGGGATCATCGCCCGCGCCGCGGCCTGTGAGCCGTAGACCACACCACGGAAGTTCACCGCATGCACGCGGTCGAGCTCGTCCTCGGTCACCTCGAGCGGGCTCGATTCGGTGATGATGCCGGCGTTGTTGATCATCACGTCGAGACGACCGTGGCGGCTCACCACGTCGGCGACGAGCGCATCGACCTCGAGCCGCTTCGATACGTCGAGTGTCGCGGGCTCGCAGGACACGCCCGCGGCCACCAACTCGGCTGCGGTGGCGACCGCGAGCTCGGCTCGGTTGTCGGCGATGACGACGTGTGCGCCGACATCGCCGAGCAAGGTGGCGGCCGCCTTGCCCAGGCCGCGCGCTGCGCCGGTGATGATGGCCACGCGGCCGCTCAGATCGAAGGTGTCGTGCACGATTCCCATGGCGGGAGTTCACCACGTCGGCCCAGCCGACAACGAGCCGTCATCGAACTGGAACAAAAACCGCTGGTGACGGGCCGCTCGCCTCATTGACTCCGACACCCAGGTGCCGATGCTGTGGGAAAACCGGTCAACGACGCCCGGGAGCACCCCTGTCATGAACGAACCCCTTTGTCTGCTGTGCAACGCACGCGGCGCGAGCCACCGCCCCGGTCGGCTCGGCCGTTACGCACAGACCTGCGACCGCTGCGAACAGCGCCGCGGCTCACACCTCGAGCGTGGTCCGGCCGCGTCCGCGGGCGGCGAAAGCCCCACCGCCGCGGGCCGCACGCTGCAATGGACCGCCCGCCCCCGCTGACCGAGCGCGCCACCCGCGCCACGTACGGTGCGGGATCACGCGAACGACGGCGTCAGATGCCCAACTCGCGGCCGACCCGGTCGCGGTGAAACGACGCATCGCCCCACGCGGCCGCGAGGGACCAACCCCGCTTCATCCACAGGTGCAGGTCGTACTCGAAGGTGTACCCGATGGCGCCGTGGCACTGAAGCGCGACGCGTGCCGCCTTGTCGACCGCGTCGGATGCGACCGCCTTGGCCATCGACACCTCCCGTGCCCGATGCGGTGTCGTGTTCGCCACCGCATAGGCCGCGACATAGGTGAGCGGACGCGCGAACTCGACCGCGAGCAACGCGTTGGCGATCTGGTGCTTCACGGCCTGGTACGAACCGACGACCTTGCCGAACTGCTCACGCTGGCCGACGTACGCGACGGTGACCTCGATGAGCGTCTGGGCGATGCCGACGCACTGCGCCGCAGCCGCGAGCGCGCCGCGATCGCACGCATCGACCACGGCCTGCCCGGCCACATCGCCGCGCGCGATCAAGGTCGCGGCCGACGGTGACCAGGCGACCGAGAACAACCGGCGCGAATAGTCGACCGCACGTTGCGCGGTGAGGGTGACCTCGGTCAACGGCACCGCGTGCAACTCGTCGGCGTGCACCAACAACAACACGTCGCACTGATCGGCGTACAGCACGTACGGCGAGCCGACGCCCACGCCCACGACGACATCGCCGGCCGCGGCCCCTGCGAGCCAGGACGACTCGCCCACCTCGGTGAGTAACGGCAACGCGACCGCGGTGTGCTCGATCAGCAGGTCGGGTAGCGCGGCGCGACCGGCTTCCTCGTGCAACAGCACGAGGTCGACCTCGTTCATGCCGAGCCCGCCCATGGCCTCGGGTGCGGTGAGTGCGGCGACACCCATCTCGACGAGCTTGCGCCACAGGCCCGGAATGCGCCCGGTGCCGTTCTCCCACGAGGCCCGCACGGCCTCGGGTTTGCACTCGTTCGCGAGGAGGTCGCGCATGGCGTCGCGAAAGAGCAGCTGGTCTTCGGTGAATGCGAACTGCATGGCCTGTTCCTTACCGCGGCAACCCGAGCACGCGCTCGGCGATGATGTTGCGCTGGATCTCGTTGGTGCCCGCGTAGATCGGACCCGACAAGGCGAACTGGTACCCGTCCATCCAGATACCACCGTCGACCGCGTCGGGGGCCGTGCTCATCAGTTCCCCCTGCGCACCAGCCATGCGAAGCGCAGTGGCGTAGATCTCGACGTCCATCTCGGACCAGAACACCTTCATGAGGCTTGCCTCGGGGCCCATGTGGCCGCC
>JANMVY010000483.1:0-3947 GCA_031393535.1 Actinomycetes bacterium
GGACTCGTGCGCCGCACTCACCAATGGATGTACGACGGGCACCACCGCCGCGAGCCGCTTGCCGCGGACGTTGCCCGACGCGACCCCGCTGCCGGGGACCCGCCGAGAAGGGACGACGACCATGTCCGATCACCCGGACGATAACACACCGAAGGTTCCGAGCGATCCGGAGGACTCGTCCATTCGGGCGGCTGACGGGCCCGCACCGCCTGGCGCGCCAGCTGCGCCACGCCGCAGGCCACAGGTGGGCGACACCATTCCCGCAGCCGTCGTGGCCGCGGCGGGCACGGTCACCGTGATCGTGACCGACACCGACTCGACCGCGGGGCCAGATGGTGCACCGCGCAAGCGCCGGCGCCGGGGTGGTCGTGGTCGTGGCGGTGGCGGTGGGTCGGGCGCGAACGGCGCCGGGGCGTCCGGAGAGACCGCGAAGACCGATGCGCCGAAATCGACCGGCGGCCCGGGTGGCGCGCCGCGCCCGGCGCGCCAAAAGCAGCAGGCGCGCGGCGGCGGTCGCAAGGGTGTCGAGGTGCAGCCCATCGAGGCGTTCGTCGGCGACGAGCGCGACGACGCCCCGTTCGAGATCGACGAGAAGTCCCTCACGCGTCGGCGCGGTCGGGAGCGCAACGGTCGGCCCGTCGGCCGCTACTTCATGTGCGTGAGCGTGCGGCCCGAAGCAACGCAGATCGCCGTGCTCGAGGGCCGGGCGCTCGTCGAGCACAACGTGTCACGCCCCTCCGACGATGTCACCCAGATCCACGGCAACATCTACCTGGGCAAGGTGCAGAACGTCCTGCCGGGCATGGAAGCCGCGTTCGTCGACATCGGCACGCCGAAAAACGCCGTGCTCTACCGCGGCGACGTGCAGTACGACACCGACGACATCGAGGTGAAAGGTGGGCAGCCGCGGATCGAGCAGATCCTGCAGGCGCGCCAGAAGATCCTGTGCCAGGTGACGAAGAACCCCATCGCCCACAAGGGTGCTCGCCTCACCCAAGAGGTGTCGTTACCGGGGCGCTTCGTGGTGCTGATCCCGAACAGCGCGACCTACGGCATCTCCAAACGCCTGCCCGACAACGAGCGCAAACGGTTGCGCACCATCCTCGACAAGGTGCGTCCGGCCGATCACGGCATCATCGTCCGCACTGCGGCCGAGAACGTGACCTCCGAGGAGATCGAGCGCGACGTGGCCCGACTCGTGAAGCAGTGGGCGAGCATCGAGGCCCTCGCCGCGCGGGCCACCGCCCCCGCGTTGCTCTACCGCGAGCCCGACATGGCATTGCGCGTGATCCGCGAGGAGTTCAACGCGGACTATCGCGGGGTCGTCATCGACGATCGCGCCATCTTCGAGGACGTCCGCGACTACGTGGCGTCGATCAGCCCGACGTTCGCCGATCGGGTCGAGTACTTCGACCGCTCGGTCGAGCCCCTCCCGTTGTTCGAGCGCCATCACGTGCACGAGCAGATCCACAAGGCGCTCGACAAGAAGGTGTGGTTGGCGTCGGGCGGTTCGCTGATCATCGAGCACACCGAGGCGCTCACGGTCATCGACGTGAACACCGGCAAGAACGTCGGCAGCTCCAGCCTCGAGGAGACCGTCTACCGCAACAACCTCGAGGCGGCCGAAGAGATCGCCCGGCAGTTGCGGCTGCGCGACATCGGCGGGATCATCGTGATCGACTTCGTCGACATGGAGGTAAAGGCCAACCGTGATGCGGTCGTGCGCAAGTTCCGCGAGGCGCTCTCGCGTGACAAGACCCGCACCCAGGCGTTCGACATCTCGGAGTTGGGGCTCGTGCAGATGACGCGCAAACGCATCGGCGAAGGTTTGCTCGAGTCGTTTGCCACCACATGCCCGGAGTGCGACGGACGCGGCGTGATCCTTTCGAAGGGCATGCTCGATCGGTAGCGGCATGGTTGCGCGGGGGTGAATCCGGTCTGCCTTGTCGGGCGGCGGGCTTAGGCCGCTATGCTCGTCTACCTATGTATGCAGTGATCGCAACGGGCGGCAAGCAATACCGGGTGGCCGAGGGTGAGAAGGTCACCGTCGAACGAGTCGGTTCGGTCGGTTCCGAGGTCGAGTTCACCCCGGTCCTGTTGGTCGACGGCGATGCCGTCCTCGCGACCCCCCAACAACTCGGTGGGTCCACGGTCGTCGCCCGCATCGTGGCTGACACCAAAGGGCCGAAGATCAACGCCTTCACCTACAAGCCGAAGGCGAACCAGCGCAAGCGGTGGGGTCACCGCCAGAAGCTGGCCACGCTCGAGATCATGTCGATCCGGAAGGGCTGACCGATGTCAAAGACCAAAGGTGGCGGCTCCACCCGCAACGGCCGCGACTCCAACTCCCAGCGTCTCGGGGTCAAGGCGTTCGATGGCACCAAGGTGCGCGCCGGCTCCATTCTCGTCCGTCAACGGGGCACCGCCTTTCACCCCGGCATCAACGTCGGAAGGGGCACTGACGACACCCTTTTCGCCACCGCCGACGGCTTCGTGAAGTTCGGGGCCCGCAAGGGTCGCAAACTCGTCGACATCCTGCCCGCGACGTGATGCGTTCCGGCTTCGCCGGTTCCTGTTGTGCCGAGCCGCCTTTCGGGGCGGCTCGTTCGCGCGGCGCCTTCGTGCCCGAGACCAGGCCGGTTCAGCCGGCGATGTCGCTGCTCTCGGGCAGCCGATCGTCGGTCCAACCGAGTTCTGCGCGCGCCACGCGGAACGCGAACCGATCGGTCATCCCCCCGACATAGGTGACCGCGGCGCGGTATGCCTCGGCCGAGCGGGTGTCGAAGTCACCGATCGTGAGCCGCTCGGGGAGCAGTTGGGGCCGGGCCGCGTAGTGCTCGACGAGAGCCTGGAGCACATCGATCACACGTGCCGCCTGGAGGCGCGAGGCCTCGCGAAGATAGATGTGCTCGTAGTTGAACGCGCGGAACGCGGCGAGCGCGTCGGCCACCGGCTCGACCATGGCGACGACGCCCGCCTGCAACACTGCGTCGACGACGGCACCGATGAAGGTCGCGAGTTGTTCACTGCGACGCGTACCGCACGTGGCGACGACGATCTCGGGCAGCATCGACTCGGTGACCACGCCGGCCGCGACTGCGTCCTCGAAGTCGTGGCAGACGTAGGCGATGCGATCGGCCCAGCTGACGACCGCGCCTTCGGGCGTGGCGGGCACCGGGCGAGACCACGAGTGGTTGCGGATTCCGTCGAGGGTCTCGGCGCACAGGTTGAGGTCACCGAGCGCGACGTCGGCGCCCCACACCGCATGGTCGTAGCCCTCCGCGACGAACGGGCTGAGCGCGTCCTCGCTCGCGTGACCTCCCGGACCGTGGCCGCAATCGTGACCAAGCGCGATGGCTTCGACGAGCACGGTGTTGCACCCGAGCGCGGTCGCGATGCTGCGGGCCACTTGGGCGACCTCAAGGGCATGGGTGAGCCGTGTGCGCTGGTGATCGGCGGGGAACACGAACACCTGCGTCTTGCCCGCGAGGCGACGAAACGCGCTGGCGTGCAGGATGCGGTCGCGGTCGCGTTCGAAACACGTGCGGATCGGATCAGCGGCCTCGACGACCGTGCGGCGGCCCGCGCCGAGCGCCCGCGTTGCACACGGCGCGAGGGTGGCGGCCTCGGCGGCCTCTTTGGCGACGCGATCGACGAGCCCAAGAGGAGCGGCGACAGGCGGCGGTGCGTCATGGGCGACTCGTACCGCGGGCACCGCAGCATGGCCCTGCATGGTCGCGGCCCACGCCCGGGCGCGGTCGCTGAGGTCGGGCACCCCCTCACGCTAATGCGTCGAACGTCGACCAGAGCTCTGCCCGGACCCCGCACCGCGCAAGCCTTCACGGGCATGGCGTTAGCCTCACCACCGTGTCCGGCTTCGTCGACGAGTGTGGTGTCAACTTCCGTGGCGGTGACGGCGGCGCGGGCTGTGTGTCGTTCCGTCGTGA
>JANMVY010000504.1:0-4891 GCA_031393535.1 Actinomycetes bacterium
GGGTGCGAACGTCATCGTGCGCATCGACGAGGTCGCGGTGGGCGACCCGATCGACTTCACGCTGCGTTGCGTGCGTGAGCATCTCCCCGAGATGCTCGACAACGCGGGCCAGCCCGCCCTGGCCGCGCGTGCGCGCGCCGACCTACCCAAGGTGCTCGCGGCGCTCGACACCGTGGGCGACCTCATGGCCCGCGCTCGGTGAGTTTGCCCGAGCCTCGCATGCGTCTCGACGCAGTGACGCCACCCACGTTGTTCGTCGTGCTCGCGGATCCGGCGCCGCACGACGTCGATGAGTTCCATCGTTGGTACGACGAGGTTCACGGGCCCGACGCGTTGGCGAACGGATCGTTCGTCGCGCTCAACCGCTTCGCAGCCGTCGGCCCGGGCTATGTCGCCGCGCCGTACCTCGCGTTCTGGGAGGGTCGTTTCGCGGACGAGACCGAAGCCTGGGCCTACATCCGACCGCGGGCTCTGCAGTTGCGCGCCGCGGGGCGTGCGGGCGACATCGCGTCGGTAACGTTCGCCATCATGCTGGTGCGGGCGCGAACGCTCGCGACGAGCGCGACCTCCGAGCCAGTGCGCTCGCTCGTGACGGTTCAGAGCGACTGGCGTGACGCGATCACCAACGCATCGTTCGACGACTGGTGGCATGCCGCGAGGCTCGACCATGCCCCAGCCGCGCAGACGACATGGTTGGTCACAAGCGATCCTGCAGGGCGCGGACCCGGGTTCCACCTCGCGGCGTTCGCGTCGAGCGAGCCCGTCGAAGTCGCGATGGGTGCGTGGCAGGGGTTCGGCGTCGCGGGCATGTCGCCCGTGCCGCAATACACCAACATCTTCGGCATCACCGCTCCTTCGCGTGCGGACGAACCGCCGCACGCGGAAGCCTGGGTGCAGCATTGGGCGCCGATCGCGTCGCAACGGGTGCGCGACGCCTGAGCGGCACGCCAGTTCAGGTACTCGCCGCGCGCCGCGGCGTCATGGGCTGCGTCCTCGATGCCATGGGCTGGGAACGTGCGCGAATTGTGCCGAACGACCCACGGTCAGCCCCTGACACGGCGTCACACGGCTTCTACCATCGGTATGCGCCCTGCCGGTCGAGGTCGGACGCACACACTACGCTCCCCAGCCCCCACTGGAGTACCAATGACGACTACTCGGCTCCGCCGTCTGCTCGCGGCTTTCGCCGCGGCGGCCTGCGTCGGCGCACTCGCTCCTGCTTCGCCGGCGAGCGCACGCGCGAACACGGCGGGCGAGTACATCTCGTTGTCGTCGCCGGCGCGCATTCTGGACACGCGCACGGGCGTGGGCGCCGCGGCGGCACCGATCGGCGCCCGGTCGAGCATCGACCTCCAGGTCACCGGCCGTGGCGGTGTGCCGGCTACCGGTGTGCAAGCCATCGTCATGAACGTGACGGCTGTGGCACCCACCGATGCCGGCTTCCTGTCGGTGTGGCCGACGGGCGAGGAGCGCCCGACGGTGTCGAACCTGAATTTCACGCCAGGTCAGACCGTGCCGAATCTCGTCACGGTGAAACTCGGTGCCGCCGGCAAAGTGTCGATCTACAACGTCAACGGCAGCACGCACGCCCTGGCCGACGTCGTCGGGTACTACGACGACGCCACCGTGCAAGGCGGCTGGTACAACCCGTTGACTCCGGCCCGCGTTCTTGACACCCGCAGCGGCAACGGTGCGTCGGGTGCGCTTGGCCGCGGCGGCATCATCGCACTCCAGGTGACCGGGCGCGGTGGCGTGCCCGCCGTTTCGCAGGTTTCGGCCGTCGTCATGAACGTCACCGCCGTCGACCCGTCAGCCGGGGGCTATGTCACGGTGTGGCCGGGCGGCGCGCAGCCGAACGTCTCGAACCTGAACTTCACGCCAGGCCAGACGGTTCCGAACCTCGTGATCGTCGGGGTGAGTGCTTCGGGCACGGTGAGCTTCTTCAACGAGACCGGCAACACGCATCTGATCGCGGACGTCGTCGGTTGGTTCGACAAGGCCGGAGCACAAGGTTTGGTGTTCACCCCGATCTCGCCGGTGCGGGCCGTGGACACCCGCGGTGGCGACCCGATCGGTGAGGACCAAGGCCCGTGGGCCCCGCCGGTGGCGGGCGCCGGCCTCGACACTGCTCGCGTACGCGCGGTCGTCATGAACGTGACCGCCACGGAGACGACGAAAGACAGCTACTTCACCATCTACCCGCCGAACGTCGAACCTCGTCCCGACGCGTCGAACCTCAACTGGCGAGCAGGTCAGACCTCACCGAACCTCGTGATGTCGATCGTGTCGCCGACCGGCATCCCTGGCATCGCCGCGGGGCTCACCGCGGTCTACAACTTCCGCGGTCAGGCACACCTGATCATGGACGTCGTCGGGTTCTTCGCGCCGGCTCCGTGAGTTGCTCGCAGCCGCTCAACTACTTCGTTCGAGCGGCGCGGGATCGCGCACGAGTGAACGCAGGTAATCGGGGGCTCCTGCGAGCTCGGTGCCACCGTCGACCGAGAAGCATTGCCCGGTGACCCAGGAGGCGTCAGGGCCGGCGAGGTAGCGGATCGCCTGCGCAATGTCAGCGGGTTCGCCCACCCGGGCGATGGGCCGGCCCGCGAGGTGTCGTTGCACGGCGGGGTCACCGGCGGTGAGATGAGACGTTGCGGGGCCGGTACGAACCGGGCCCGGACGAACGGCGTTCACGCGAACACCGAGCGGTGCGAGCTCGAGCGCGGCGCCGCGCACGAGGCCTTCGACACCACTTTTCGCCGCGCCGTACGGCGTAAGGAACGGGTACGGCACCCGGGCGACCACCGAGCTGATGCACACAATCGAACCCGCCCCGCGATCGGCCATGTACGGCGTCGCGGCGCGGATCGCGAGGAACGCAGGCACCACGTTGTCGTGCAGCTGGGCGAGGAACGTCTGCTCGTCGAAGTCCAACAGCGGCCGCACGATGCTGCCGCCGACCACAGCTACGACCGCTGCGAGACCGCCCGCGCTCGAGGCCGCGGTGCGCATCGCCGCGGCGACGTCATCGCGCTTGGTTGCATCGCCGATCACCAAGGTCGCGGCGGCGTCGTCCCCGACGACATCGATGATTCGGGCCACCGCTCGTTCGAGGGTTGCGCGCGTGCGACCGAGCAGCGTTACAGCCGCGCCGTCGCGGGCGAGCGCGAGCGCGGCGGCGAATCCGATGCCGCCGGCCCCGCCGGTGATCAGTGCCGATGTGCCGTCGAGCGAGCCGATGGGGTCACCACACGATGCCCACGCCGCCGTTCGCACGAAAGATCGCGCCGGTGGCGAACTTTGACGCGTCGGATGCGAGGTAGTGCACGAGATGGGCCTGATCGAGCGCCTCGCCCATGCGACCGATCGGTGAGAGTGATTCGCCGCGGTGGCGGTAGGCCGCGAACTTGTCCGGGTCGATCTGGCCGAGCTCGTTCGAACGAAGCTCTCGACCGAAGTTCGTCGGCGTCTGACCGGGAGCGATGGTGTTGACGCGGACCCCGTGTGGCCCTGCCTCGAGCGCAAGCTCTTGGGTGAGCATGGCCACCGCGGCTTTGGTCATCGCGTAGACCGAGACGTTCGGCGCGGGATAGTCGATCGCGGCGGACGAGATGTTGATGATGCTGCCGGAGCCTTGGGGGATCATGACCCGCAACGCGGCCTGACAGCCGAAGAAGACGCCTTTCATGTTCACCGCGATGATGCGGTCGAGAATCTCCTCGGTGACGTCGATGACGGCGTCGGCATTCATGATGCCGGCGATGTTCCCCATGACGTCGAGGCGACCGTACTCGGCGACGGCACGGTCGACCAGTGCGTCGAGGTCGGCCCGCTTCGTGACGTCGCACCGTTGCGCAACCGCGCGGCCACCGTTGGCGCGGATGCGAGCCGCGAGTGCCTCGGCCCCGGCGACGTCGACGTCGCCGAGCACCACCGCCGCGCCGGCACCCGCGAGAACCTCGGCCGAGCACGCGGCAATTCCGCTCGCACCACCCGTGAGTGCACACACTTTGCCGGCCATGTCGAACGCGGCGAATGGATTGATCATGGCGTCTCCCTCGGAACTGGTTCGGCGCAGTGTGACGTGTCGAACGAGCGCGCACACTCGCCGCCTGGGCGGTATGCCTCGACTGCTCCCGCGCCGGCGACCGTGACCCGATGCATCACGCGGGGGTGTTCCCCGTCGAAGCCCTGCGCCCGGTGGAGCATGCACCGGTTGTCCCACATCACCACGTCGCCGTCATGCCAGCGGTGCCGGTACACGCGTCCGGGTCGCGCGGCGAACGCCACGAGCTCATCGACCATGCGCCGTGCCGAGTGGTCGTCGATGCCCTCGACCATGCAGATGTGATTGCTGATGTACAACGACGGTTGCCGTGTTTCGGGGTGGACCCGTACGAGCGGGTGCGTGGCCGGTGGTAGGGCCGCACGCATCGACGCACTCAGCTCGCCGCCGGCCCGTTGCCATGACTCGGCGTACGAATGCGTTGCGCGGCGATCACCCAGCTCTACTTGGCGGGCGTCGTCCAACTCGTCCCATGCGAGCCGCATGCTCGCGAAGAACGTGTCGCCGCCAACCTCGGGGAGCACCCTGGCCGCGAGAATCGACGCGGTGCTCGGATTCGCGCGGAAGGAGCTGTCGGTGTGCCACTGCTCATTGATGGCCAGGCCGACCATCGCGTGTGCCGTCGCGCTCGTCAGGCGCCCTTGTCCATCGAGGTTGCTCAGCACGATCACGAAAGGATGTGACGACGTGGTGGTGAACTCGGTGCCCTCGAGTTGACCGAACCGGCGACCGAACGCGGTGTGTTCGTCGGGTGTGATCCGCTGGTCGCGAAAGACCAGCAGCCCGTGGCGCAGGAGTGCCTGGTGGATGTCGCGGAAATCGGGATCG
>JANMVY010000552.1:0-4934 GCA_031393535.1 Actinomycetes bacterium
GTAGCCGAGCTCACCGAGCGACGCGGCGGCGGCGGCACCGGCCAGCCCCGAACCGATCACGAGGATGGTGAACTTGCGCTTGTTGTTCGGGTTGACGAGCTTCATGGAGAACTTGTGGTCGGTCCACTTGTCCTCCATGGCACCCGCTGGGACGTTCGACTTCAGTTCGCCGATCACGGTCAGTACCCCCCCACTGGCGCGCCGGACGAGCCTGCGGTGCCACTGCACACCTTGATCTCACCCTTCGCGGCTGCTTCTCGCGGCTTGCAGTTGTCCTCGTTGAGGAATCCGGTGGCTGCGGCGATCGGGAAGCTCAAGTTCCCGATGAGGATGAGGGTTGCCAGCCCACCGGCCAGGTTGCGGCGCAGGTGGTTGATGGACGGGCTGTTGATGCCGAGGCTCTGGAACATCGAGTAGACGCCGTGGAAGATGTGAATGGCCAGCGCCACGTTGGCCACGATGTACACGATCGCGACGGGGATCGAGCTCAAGCTGTGCACGACGTTGTGGTACACGTCGCCTCGCACGTAGCTGTCGCCCTTGAAGGAGCCCCACGTGAGGTCCATCAGATGGAAGATGACGAACAGGCCGATGATGGTGCCGGTCCATCGCATCGAGCGACTCGCGAAGTTGGCCGCTGCGTACTCACGCGGGCTCTCGTACTTCGTGTTCGACGCCAGGTTCAGGCGCGTGAGGCTGGCCGCCGAGTGGATGTGCAAGACGAACGCGCCGATGAGACCGATGCGCAAGAGCCACAACAGCAGCGTGCGCGGTACCAAGTGGCCGCCGAGCTCGCGGAGCGACTCGCCGTATTGGTTGACCTGGTTCGGGCCTTCGTACAAGTGCAGGTTGCCGATCATGTGCACCAGCACGAAGCCCAGGATCGCGACGCCGCTGAGCGCCATCACCCATTTCTTGCCCACTGCCGTCTGGTAGATGTTCAACGGAAAGGGCAGCTTGCGCGCCTTCTTGTGGATGGGCCCGACCCGACCGGGCCGCAAGGTTTGTGACATAGGGCAGGATCCTCCGAATCGTGCACCGATCAGCGCACCGAGAGGACGAAGCCCCAACGGGTGCCGAGCGGAGCGAAGCTACCCGGCACTTCGTCGCGGTGACGAACTATGCCGACGGGTCGGCCAGGAACGCCTACGGCCAGGCCGGTGGGCGGCGACGAGGCTCGACGATGCTGCGGTAGCAGTTCGTGACCCGCAGGTCGCCGCAGGTCAACTCGAGGTCGAGGGTGACCGCCCCTGCGGCGCTCGGGGCGATCCAATGGATCTCGCCTACACGGGTGCATGCGTCGGCCGCGATGTCGCCTGTCCACTCCCACTCACGGGGGCCGAGCGGACCGTCGAGGCGGGCGCGTATGAGGGCGCCGGCTCGTTCGGTGCGTTCGTCGCTGACGACATGCACACCCAACGTGACCGCCTGGCCCGTCCCGAGCACCGAGGGGAGCAGATCGCACACCACGATCACCGGACGGCACGCGGCCGCGAACGCGTGCCATGCGGCCTTCGGGTGTCCGGTGTTATCGAGCAGCCCGAACCCGATCTGCGGGGTGACGTCCTGCCAGCGGTACGCGCTGAAACCACCGTTCGGCCGGTACTTCAACCGGCGCAGGGTTTCGACGGTGCGGGCCACCACCTCGGCCTGGTGCGTCTGGGTCGCGGCGCACCACGCGTCGAAGGTCGCATGCACCTCGGGCGGCACGACGCGCATCATCGCGTCGGCGTCGAGGCCGTGCTCGCGGGCCAGGCGTGGCCAGTCGAGGTGCGGCCAGCGTTCGCTGCCGATGATGGCGGCCGCGTTGTCGGGCGCCGCTTGCGCGCCGAAGGCCGACACGAAACGCACATGGCGGGGGAGCGCGCGCGCGAAGTCTGCGAGGTCGTGCGGTTCGCCGCGATACCAGCCGAACCACAGATGGGCATCGGTGCCGTCGAGTTGCGGGAGGTGCGGCGCGACGCCCGAGTGCGCGATCACCGGGCGGGTGACGTCGCTCTTTTGCAACACCCGCTTCAGTGAACGGTCGAGCACGGTGCGGTTCCACGTGGGGAGCTGCTGGCGTAGGAACCCCGGGGTGATCGCCGCATCGCGAGGGCCGCGGACCACGTACGGCTCGTCATGCGCGCACCACAGGAAGACCGACGGATGATGGCCGAGCACATCGACGGCTTCACGGGCCTGACGCACCGCTTGCGCGCGCACCCCGCGCGAGAACCGGTGCAGCACCGGAAGGTCCTGCCAGACGAGCAGCCCGAGCTCGTCGGCGATCTCGTACAGCTCGGGCCGGCTGATGTGCGCGTGCACGCGCACGAAGTCGAGGCCCGCGTCGCGCACCGCGCGCAACGTGGTGGCGAACTCGCCGCGCGTCGCGAGCGCGAGGTCGGCGCGCTGGGGCGAGAGTGTCACGCCCTTCAGGTAGAGGCGTTCGCCGTTGACCGTCGCGATCCAGTTGCGCAGCTCGATTGTGCGAAAGCCGGTGCGCCAGGTGCGTTGGTCGCTCGGTTCGCCGGTGTCGAGGCGGACCTCGACGCGTACGTCGTGCAACGCCGGACGCCCGAGCGTGTGTGGCCACCAACGTTCGACGCGGGGCACGTTGACGGTCCACTCGATGCGGTTCTCGCCAGTGGCGAGCGAGACCGCGTGCTCGTGTTCGGTGCCGGCGACCCGTGTGTGCAAGGTGACCGTGCGCGCGGCGACCGTGTCGACCACGAGGCGCAGCGTCAGCACACCGCGCTCTTCGCTCGCGTCGACGCACAGCACGCGCCCGTGGCGGATCGCGACCGGGCCGGTCTCGACGACGCACACCGGCCGCCAGATACCACCCGGATTCCACCCTGGGGAGAGGTGATCGCCGTCTTGGAACGCGCCGGTGAGCGAACGCTTCTCGCCTGGGTCGCCCACCGGTGGGCACCCGACCTCGACTGCGAGCAGGTGATCGGTTCGCTCCCGGAGTTGATCGCTGATCTCGAAGCTGTGGGGGAAGAAATAACCTTCGGTGTCGCCGATGTAAGACCCGTCGAGCCACACGTCGCCCTGGGAGAACACGCCGTCGAGCTCGACCCACGCGCGTCGATCCGCGGTGGGCGCCGGGCACGTGAACCGGGTCCGGTACAAGATCGGGCCGTCGGTGGCCGCGAACTCGGGTGTGCTGCGCCAATGGCCGGGCACGTCGGCGAGGGGCCACGGCGTGTCGTCGTGGTCGTCGAGGTGAAACACGCGACGCAGGTCTTCGTCGGCGAGGTGCGCCCTCCACGGGCCCTTCAGCTCCACCGCCGCCAGGCTACTCGTCACTCGCGGTGCGACCGGGAACCCGGTGTGTCCGTCGGGCGAGCGATCGTGGCTAGCGTGTCACCATGACGAATCATCCGAGCACCCTTGGCGCGCTGCGCGCCTCAGGGTGGCAGTCACGCCCCGTCAAAGCCGAGTTGCGTCGCAACGCGATCGTGCGCATCCGCGCCGGCGAGCCGCTGTTCCCGACCGTGCTGGGTTATGAGCACACGGTGCTGCCCCAGCTCGAGAACGCGATCCTCGCGGGCCACGACGTGATCTTCCTCGGCGAGCGCGGCCAAGCGAAGACCCGCATGATCCGTTCGCTCACGTCGTTGCTCGACGAGTGGATGCCGATCGTCGCAGGTTCGGAGATCAACGACGATCCGTATACACCCATCTCGAGGTACGCGCGCGACCTCGTCACCGAGTCGGGTGACGACACGCCCGTCTCGTGGGTGCACCGCTCCGACCGGTACGGCGAGAAGCTGGCCACGCCCGACACCTCCATCGCCGATCTCATCGGCGAGGTCGACCCGATCAAGATCGCCGAGAGTCGTTACCTGAGCGACGAGCTGGTGCTGCACTACGGACTCGTGCCGCGTACCAACCGTGGCATCTTCGCCATCAACGAGCTACCCGACCTGGCCGAGCGCATCCAAGTGGGTCTGTTGAACGTGCTCGAGGAGCGCGATGTACAGATTCGCGGGTTCAAAGTGCGCTTGCCGCTCGACGTGATCCTGTTCGCGTCGGCCAACCCTGAGGACTACACGAATCGCGGCCGCATCATCACGCCGTTGAAGGACCGCTTCGGCGCGCAGATTCGCACGCACTATCCGCTCGACTCCGCCACCGAGCTCACCATCGTCGAGCAAGAAGCCGAGCTGCCCGACGACATCGCGGTGCGCGTGCCCGAGTTCATGGGCGACGTGATCGCGACCTTCAGCCAGCTCGCGCGCAAGAGTTCCCACGTAAACCAGCGGTCGGGCGTGTCGGTGCGCCTGTCGGTCGCGAACTACGAGACGCTCGTCGCGAACGCGATGCGTCGCACGCTCCGCACCGGCGAGGAGCTGGTGGTGCCGCGGGTGTCCGATCTCGACGCGCTCGCGTCGTCGACCACCGGCAAGGTCGAGTTCGAGACGCTCGACGACGGTCGCGAAGGCGAGATCCTCGAGCACCTCGTGCGTGCCGCCGTGCTGGCCGTGTTCAAGGACACCGTGCCGTCGGCCACCCACCGCGCGGTCATCGAAGCGTTCGACGACGGGGTCACGGTAAGCGCCGGCGAAGACATCTCCTCGACCGACTACCTGACGCTGTTGAAGTCGATGCCCGCCCTCGATGCCCCCGTCCAGGCGCTCCTCGCGGACGAGCCCGACGCCGAAGCCCCGGCGGTGGTCGCGAGCGCGGTCGAGTTCGTGCTCGAGGGCCTGCACCTGTCGAAGCGCCTCAACAAGGAAGCGGCCGGCGGCCGCGCGCAGTACCGCTCGCGCGGGTGACCGCCCGGCAACGCCCCGAAAACGCCGAACCGGTAGCTCACGAGCGTTGCGAGGAGCTCCTGAACTACCGGTTGCGGGGTGGGGAAGAAGTTGGCGGGGCGCTCAGCTGAGCGGGGTGGCCGCCGACTCGGGGATCGTGCACTTGCCGACGCCCTTGTCGTGGATCGC
>JANMVY010000614.1:0-1614 GCA_031393535.1 Actinomycetes bacterium
GTGCTTCCACTTCCTCGCCGTACCCGCGTGGAACGCGATGTTGCAGCTCTCGCATCACGAGCGCGTCGCGCTGCTTCGCGATCCCGCGGCGCGCGACGAGCTCCGGTACGCGGTCGAGAACTACAACCGCGATCCGGCGAAGGGCACCACCACGCCGCCGCCGTTGTGGAACCAGGTGAGCGTCGCCCACGTCGCGCGACCCGAACACGAGGCGTGGCGCGGTCGCACCATCGAATCGCTGGCCCGCGAGACCGCGAAGGAACCGGCCGACGTGCTGCTCGACCTCGCGCTCGCCGAAGACCTGGCCACCGAGTTCCGTTGGAGCTGGGAGACGCCCGAATGGACCGCCGCGGTCGGCGAGGCGCAAATGGACACGCGCATGATCATCGGTACGTCCGACGGCGGTGCGCACCTCGCCCGCGACGACGGGGCCGATTGGTCCAGCTGGTACCTGCGCAACTGGGTGCTCGACCGCGGACGTTGGAGCCTCGAAGACGGCATACGCAACATCACGCAACTGCCCGCTGCGCTGCTCGGTTTCCGCGATCGGGGCACCCTCGAGATCGGTAAGCGCGCCGACATGTTCATGTTCGACGCCGCGACGATCGACGCGGGGCGCAAGGAGTTCGTGCGCGACCTTCCCGGGGGCGCCGGTCGCTTCAAGGCGTGGCCCGTCGGCGTGAAAGCCACGTTCGTCAACGGCGTCGCCACCATCGTCGACAACGAACCCACCGGAGCGCTCGCCGGGCACGTCGTGCGGCCCGGACGACCATGAGCGTCGCCGCGGCTGCGCCGTGGGTCATCGATGCCGACGGGCACGTCGTCGAACCGCCGACGTGCTTCTCGGAGCACCTGCCGAAGCGGTTCGCTTCGTACGCCCCGCGCGTCGTGCAGTTCGACGACCATTTCCGCTACGTGTGCGGCGACCGCATCAGCTTCCGCATCTTCGCCCGCCCCGAGACGGTCGGCGCGCCGGGCCAAACGGCAAACGTCACCGATTCGCCGATTGTGGCCCGCGGCGCCGACGACCCGGCCGGTCGCCTGCTCGACATGGAAATCGACCACATCGAGACCGCGGCGCTGTACCCCACCTACGGCTTGATGATCCAAGGAGTCACCGAACGCGAGCCCGCAGTCGCGCTGTGTCGCGCGGTGAACGATTGGCTGGCGTCGTATTGCGCGTACGACCCCCGCCGCCTGCTGGGCATCGCGACCCTACCGATGACCCACCCCGACGATGCGCTCGCCGAGGCGCGGCGCTGTGTCGAGCAGCATGGCTTCCGCGGTGTGTGGCGCCGGCCCGAGCGCTTCGAGAACATCGCACCGTTGCACGACCCCGGCTACGACGCGCTGTGGTCGTACCTCGAGGAGGTCGACGTACCTCTCGGCATCCACCCCGGACTCAACGGCGTCGTGCCCTACTCCTACTTCGGTGACCGGTTCGACGCGGATTACACGGCGATGCACGCCGCTCATTTCCCGGTCGAGCAGATCATGAACCTCACCACGCTCGTCGCGTTCGGCATCCTCGAGCGCCACCCGAGATTGCGCGTCGGTTTGCTCGAGACCGGCGCGGTGTGGGCGTTGCACTACCTGCATCGCCTCGACGAGCAC
>JANMVY010000637.1:0-2268 GCA_031393535.1 Actinomycetes bacterium
AGCAGCGCGAGGTACACCGCGACGTTGGCATTGGCCCCGCTGTGCGGCTGCACGTTCGCGTGATCGGCACCGAACAGCGCGCACACCCGCGAGCGGGCGATGTCTTCGACCTCGTCGATGACCATGTTGCCGCCGTAGTAGCGCTTTCCGGGGTAGCCCTCGGAGTACTTGTTGGTGAGCACGGACCCGGTGGCTTCGAGCACTGCGCGCGAAGCGAAGTTCTCGGACGCGATGAGCTGCAACGTGGTGTTCTGCCGCTCGAGCTCCCGGTCGAGAAGGGAGAAGACTTCGACATCGCGTGTGCTGGGCCAAGGCATGGGGGCGAGATCCTGTCGGGGCCGGGGGTGACGGTCCACAGTAGCGGGGAGAGTCGTGGACCTGCGTCAGCCGGGCGGCAGCAACGCGTCGATCTTCGCGACCCGAGCCGCGTGGCGACCGCCTTCGAAGCGCGCCGCCAGGAATGCATCGATCGCCTCCTTGGCCACGTCGTGACCGATGAGCCGCTCGCCGACGCATACGACGTTCGCGTCGTTGTGCTCGCGGGCGAGATGCGCGGAGGTGACGTCGTGCACCGTCGCGGCGCGCACGCCCGGGATCTTGTTCGCAGCGATCGCTATGCCGATTCCGCTGCCACACACGCACACGCCCAGATCGGCACCGCCCTCGGCCACCACGCGACCCACCGCGGCACCGAAGTCGGGATAGTCGACCCGGTCAGCGGTGTGGGTGCCGAGATCGAGGACCTCGTGGCCACCCGCACGGAGGTGCTCCGCGAGCGCGTTCTTCAGGACGTACCCCGCGTGGTCGGCACCGATGGCGATGTGCATGCCCGGAAACCTACCCGCGCCGCGTCAGTCGAAAGCCCCGATTGCGAGCTGCTCGCGCGAAAGGCGCCGGGTGATCAGCAGACCGCACCGAGGGCATCGCCGGGCACCGGGCCGGCACGAATCAGGCGGGGCGGGTGCACCGTGAGGTCGACCACCGTGGACGGCAGACCCGTGCATGGGCCGTCGTCGACGACGAGGTCGACATCGGGGAACGCCGCGGCGACCTCGCGCGCGGTTGGCGGGGTCGGTTCACCCGAACGATTCGCGCTGGTCGCGGCGATCGGTCCGAGCTCGAGGGCGAGCCGGCGCACGAACGGATGATCGGGGCACCGCACGCCGATCGTGACGACGTCAGCACCGAGGTACACCGCGGCGGCGGGCGCGCGGTGCACGACCGCGGTGAGCGGCCCGGGCCACCAACGCGCGCACGCGTCGAGGTTGTCGGTGGTGAGCGCGCGGGCCTGGGCGAGATCGCCGACGAGCACGGCGATGGCCTTGGTGTCAGGGCGATCCTTCAGGACGAACAAGCGCTCGATCGCGGCGTGGTCGGACGCGAGCGCGGCCAGCCCGTACACCGTCTCGGTGGGCAATATCACCACTCCCCCGCGCCGCAAGGTGGCCAAGGTCATGGTGAAGGCTTCGTCGACCGGAACGATCACGGCCGGATCACCACTACGCGATCGCGACCCGCGAGGTCACGGTGCACTGACCGGTGGTTGTAGCCGTGCGCGTCCGCGAGCGCGCACAGCGCGGCGGCCTGCCCCGCGCCGATCTCGAGGACCAACGCCCCCGCCGGTTGCAGCCAGCGGCGGGCCGCCGGCACGATGACCTCGTACGCCTCCAACCCGGTCGGGCCCGCCACGAGCGCCGCAGCAGGCTCCCAGTCGCGCACCACGGCGGGCAGCTCCTCGTGGGCGGCCACGTAGGGCGGGTTCGACACGACGAGGTCGAAGGTGCCGACGAGGTCGGGTGCGATGGCGTCGAACCAATCGCCCCAGAAGAGCTGCACGCGGCTCGCGTGGCGACCGATGCCGACGAGGTTCGCGCGCGCGATGTCGAGCGCGTCCGTCGACGCATCGGTGGCCCAGACCTCGGCGTTGGGTCGCTCGACAGCGATCGACAACGCGATCGCTCCCGAGCCGGTGCCCAGGTCGACGGCGCGCGGGGGCGGGTGGGCCGACCCACGTGCCGCGGCAGCGCGGTCGAGCTCGACCAACGCGATCTCGGCCACGACTTCGGTCTCGGGCCGCGGGATCAGCACGCGTCGATCGAGGAACAGGTCGAGGTGGCGGAAACCCCAACTGCCGAGCACGTATTGCAACGGTTCGCCGACGATGCGCCGTTCGAGCATGCGGTCGAAGTGCGCGATCTCTCGTTCGGTGACCGGCCGATCGAGGGCAAAACGAAGCTCACGCGAATCGAGATCGGTTGCGCGTTCGAC
>JANMVY010000641.1:0-1825 GCA_031393535.1 Actinomycetes bacterium
GGGGCGTTCGGTGAAGTAGCCGATCTTCATGCGGAGCCTCCGGATATCGCGGCGAGCACGGCGCCGGGTCGCTCGATGTCGACCCAGTGTCCGGCGCCGGTGACGAGCTCGAGTCGAGCGTTGGGTAACCGTTCGACGTACTGGTGGCCGCAGTCAATCGGGAACAGCTCGTCGTTCGTACCCCAGACGACGCTTGTGGGTACGGCGACGCCGGGCAGCAGGTGCGGCAACTCGAGACTGAACATCCACGGCTTCCACACGATGCGGGCGGTCATCTCGGTCGAGTAGTCCCACATCGCGTACAGCGCGTCGGGTACGTCGTCGACCTCGTTGCGGTCGATCGCGAAGTGGTCCCGGAACGAATCGGCGTCACGAAAACCACCGAGCCCGAACCGCAATGGACCGCGCAACATCTGATCAGCGATCTCACCATGGCGAGGTTTGAGCCCGGCCGGCGCGATCAGCACGAGTCGGTCGATCGCGGTCTGGCGCATGGTGCCCATCTCGGCCGCGACCCAGCCGCCCAGGCCGATACCCGACAGGATCACGCGGTCGATACCCAATCGATCGAGCAGCTGCCAGATGAGAATCGCCAAGTCGCGAGGGTGGCGCGCCCACTCGGGGCGCTGCGAAGCGCCGTAGCCGGGCAGGTCTGGCACGATCACGTCGTAGTGCTGCGCCAGCTCCTCGTACAGCGGCAACCACCCCCAGTTGCCGAGCGAGTCGTGCAGGTGCAACACGATCGGACCGCGGCCCTTGCGCAGGTAGTGCACGTCGAGGCCGGCGACCTCGCACGCGCGCTCGTTCACGGACGCGGGTATCGCGCGCACCTGCCAGGTCATCTGCATGGCTTCCCCGTTGCTCGAAGCCGCTCGTAGTTCTCGTGCGCTACAGCTACGGGTAGCTGAGAACGCACTTGCCACCGCTCGCGTTGAGCCAATTCTGTTGGATGAGGAAGTTGCGACCACCAAGGACCATGTTGTACTTCGCACCATTGCTCAACGTGTTCGTGGTGCCGAAGGTCCACGCGCACTTGTCGGCGTTCTCATAGCCGCGCGAGTCGTACCAGGCGTTGAGATCGGGATCGGTGGCGGCCTCCACGAGCTCATGGGCGACGATGCTGGCCATCGCGTCGGCACCGACGTTGTCGTTCGGCGATACCGATGTTTGCACCGAGCAGGCGCCGTTGGCACCAGGGTTGCCCACGAAGGAGTACTTGATGTCCGCGCCGCCGATGGAGGCGTGCGTGTGCCAGCCGCAGTACGAAGTGAGGAACCCGCTCTTCGTAACGTCGGCGGAGGTCAGCACGAAGTACACGCCGTCCACATCTGCTGGGAGGGCACGGGAGCTGATGGCATTCGTCACGATGGTGTTGATCTGGCCGTCGCTGAGATTCGTCCTGCCTACTATTGCGCCCGAGTCGGACACCTGACCCTTGAGGTTGACCACGTTCGGTACGGTGCGCTTCAAAGAGTCGTAATAGGTCGTGTTGATGGCGTAGTACGTCGACCCGCTCAGGCCGGTGATCAGGGTCGGCAAGATCACGTTGGCGGTGTTGTTCGCCCAATCCCCGTACCAGATCAGGTACACGTTGACGCCGAGGTCGGCGTTCATGACGGGTCCGCCGCGGTACGAGATGCCGTTCGAGGAAATCCCCCCACCGACCTTCGCCTGCGCAGGAACGCCTGCAGGGCTCTGCCCGCGCACCGGCATGTTGACATGGTCCACGATGTGCGCGTCGCCGGGCCGGGCGATCTCGGGTGGGACCGCCCCCGCACCGGGCACGAATGCCGTCGCCGCCAGGACCAACGCTCCGATGCACACA
>JANMVY010000655.1:0-1719 GCA_031393535.1 Actinomycetes bacterium
GGCAAGCAGCGATGGGTGGGTGCTGTCACGGTTGACGGGCGTCGTCGGAAGGTGGTCGCGAAGACCAAGACCGAGGCTCGCAAGCGGGTGGACGCGCTGCGACGCGCCGCGGAGGCCGGCGAGCCCGTCGGCAACGGCAACATCACTGTTGGCGAAGTGATCGACCGCTGGGAACAACGCGCCTTGGCGGGTCGCGAGATCGCCGAGTCGACGCGCGAGACCTACGTGTGGTGCTGCACGAAGCTGCGAGCCGAGGTCGGTGGAGCCCGCGTTCGGTCGTTTCACGTGGAGCAGCTCGAGGCTGCGTTCGACCGGATGAAGTCAGCGAGGACGGGGGAGCCACTGAGCAAGTCGGCGCTCATCAAGCTGAGATCAGTGCTCGGCCAAGCGTTGGACTTCGCCATGCGACGCGGTCTCGTCGCACACAACGTGGCTCGCATCGCCGAGCTCCCGCCAACTGCCGCGCGGACGAGGCGGGCGCGATCACTCGACGTTGCCCAAGCACGCCGGCTTATCGGTGCCTGCGAAGACCACCGGCTCGGCGCCATGTTCATCGTCATGCTCACCATCGGGCTCCGACCCGGTGAGGCCGCAGGATTGTCGTGGACCGACATCGACCTCGATGCCGGTCGGCTTGCTGTGCGTCGCAGCATCAGCGTTGTCAGAGGAATGCCGACGCTCGCCGATTCTCTCAAGACGCAACGGAGTCGCCGCACAATCGATCTTCCGGCGGTCGCGGTCGACGCACTGCGCCGCCACCGATCGCGCCAGACCCAGGAGCGATTCGCTGCTCGATCGTGGATGGAACCGTCACTCGTGTTCGCGACCTCTCAAGGCACGCTGTTGTCACCCTCGAACGTGCGACGTGACCTCGCAGTGCTCACGGAGCGAGCGGGTCTCGGCGACTGGCGTCCGAACGAGCTCCGTCACAGCGCGGCGTCAATCCTGTGCGATGCCGGCGTGGCACTCGAGCATGTCGCGGACTTGCTCGGCCACACCAACACTCGGATGCTCGAGCAGACGTATCGTCACGCGCTCCAACCTTCGATGCGCGCCGCCGTCGACCCGATGGACCGAGTGTTCGGCGGTGCCCGCCACGCGTCATGAACACCGTGGTGGCTGCGGGCGGCTATTCACACTCGCGAAGCCGACGCTCGACGAACTCCTGCAGTGAACTGACCGGTATGCGTCGACTGCGGCCGATCGTGATGGTCGCAATGTCAGACCGTCCGATCAACTGATAGAGCTGACCTCGACTGACCGAGAGCCACAGCATTGCCTCCGGAACTGTCAGGAGACCCCGTGCACTCGGCGGGTCTCCGATATCTCGGTCGCGTTCTGACGGGCAACTTGGACCTTCGCTGGTTCGCATCCGTGAAGAGGATCACCCCCATGTCCACGCCCATATCACGCGCCATGTACCGCGCAGGCGTATGTGCTGCGTGGTGGGCTGACCATGTCACGATCCATATCCCGATAGCTGACGACGCGCGCTCGACCGGGGCGGTGGCGTTCGGATACGGTCGTCGCACCGCATGGCGCGCTGCTCTTGGGCCGAACACTCGCATGTCACCCGCACGGCTCTCAGCTGATGCACCCTCGTGCCCGGCGACCGGTACATGAGCTCGGCTTTGACTCCCTCCTGCAGTTGGGGCGCGAACTGTCCACGACCCTCGTTGGTCGGCCTCCGTAGCCCGCTGCTCGCTCCCGTCAAGCTCG
>JANMVY010000663.1:0-1562 GCA_031393535.1 Actinomycetes bacterium
GGTGCCGTCGCGGAACTTGATGCCCGCCTTCAGCTTCAGCGTCCACTCGCTGGCATCGGCGTTGGAGGTGACCGACTCGGCGGTGCGCATGTCGTACTTGCGGGTCTCGGTGTTCCACCCGACGATGGTGTCGTACAAGGCTGTCATCTCGGTGCCGCCCGCCGTACCCGAGCCCGAGCCGATGGTGGGATCGAGGCCGCGGGTCTCGGAGAACATGCCGATGGTGATGGAGCCGCCCTTTTGCGGAGCGAGCGTGGTGGTGGTCGCCTTGGTGCCGGTGCCCGAAGCCGAACCGGTCGCACCGGACGACTTTGCCGAACCTCCGCCGTCGTCACCGCACGCGGCAGCGACGAGGCCCAGGGCCAAGAGCGCCGCTGCAGCGCGCGCCCACGAACGTTTGCTTCTCATGAAACCCCCTCGGTGGGGGCGCGTGCGCGCCCACCTGCAGTTTAGCCAACGATTGCGCATGAATACCTGTCATAGGGAGCCCGGTCGGTCAACCGGCCGGGGCGTCGATCGACGCCCCGGCATCGCGCGGTAGCGTCCGGGTTCGGACCTGAGCCTGAGGGGGAACCATGGCAGGTCGCACGTACGACCTCGTAGTGCGGGGCGGAACCGTGGTCGATGGCACGGGCACCGCACGGCGCCGCGTCGACGTGGGGGTCCGCGACGGGCGCATCGCCGCCGTCGGCAGGCTCGGCGACCACAGCACACACGACGTGTTCGACGCGACCGACCTCGTCGTCGCACCCGGAATCGTCGATGCCCACACGCATTACGACCCGCAGGTCACCTTCGAGCCGCTCGCGACGATGTCGGTGTACCACGGCGTGACCACGGTTCTCGCGGGGAACTGCGGATTTTCCATCGCGCCCACCCGAGCCGCCGACCGCGGCTTCGTCGAGCGCCTGTTCGCCAAGGTCGAGCAGATGGATCCGATCGCCATGACCGCCATCACCTGGGACTTCGAATCCTTCCCCGAGTACCTCGCCGCGCGTGAAGGAAAGCTCGGCATCAACCTCGCCTGCTACATCGGGCACTCCAACCTGCGCCGCTGGGTCATGGGCGACGACGGCTCGCGACGCGCGGCGACGGCCCACGAGATCGCCGCGATGTGCGACATCGTGCGCGCCGCGATGCAGTCGGGCGCGGCCGGCATCTCGTCGTCGCACGCGCCAACGCATCTCGACGGTGACGATCGACCAGTGCCGTCGCGTTTGTCGACGCGCGACGAGCTGCTCGCGCTTGCACGTGCTGCGGGCGAAACCGGCCCCGGCTCGATCACCTATCTGCCCCAGAGCGCCATCGGCGGCGTGACCCCCGAAGACGAGGACTATCTCATCGCCCTCGGTCAAGCGAGTGGTCTGCCGATCATCATCCAGGGCCTCGGCGGGCGCAACAAGATCGACGCACCCACCGCAACCTGGGACCGCGCGCTCGCGTTCCTCGATCGCGCCACCGCGCTCGGCGCGCCGGTGTACTCGATCCTCATCGCGCGGCCACCCGATCGACCGCTCCAGCTGAACGAGATGTGCTTCCACTTCCTCGCCGTACCCGCGTGG
>JANMVY010000691.1:0-4528 GCA_031393535.1 Actinomycetes bacterium
GAGGTGGCAGTAGATGTAGTGGGCGCCATCGACCCCGGCGATCGCGACAGTGGCGCCGCACGGGTTCGAATCGGTGGGGTAGACACCGGCACCTACTGCGGTGACGACGGTGCCATCGACCATGGCGAACGCCGGCGTACCTACGGGGACCGCGAGCTGCCCAGCCGACCGCCTTCATAACTGGCTCTTGCCGGGCGCGGCGCGCGGGCTACCTAGCAGCTTCCGTCGGAGCTCCGAGTCGGGACAGGCCGTGACTGGTTTGACGAGGTCGCGGGCGTTGCTCCGAAGTGGATCGCGCGCCGGTGGGAGCGGGGTCGAGAGAGAGCGGGCCACGCAGCACTAGGGACCAGGCGCCCTCAGTCGTGTGACATCTCGGTCATCGAACGTCGCGGTGGGTGGCCAACAGACCTTGGCCGCCGACGGTCAGCCGCTGCCACTTTGTGGCCAACACTGAGCGTGGCCGGCGTGTGAGCTCGACGCCGCTTGGCGACTGTCCTCGGAACCGGCGGTCGGGGCGTGCTGACGGCTGGATTGGGGCCGGGAGTGATGACAGATAGGGGACGGCCTCTTCGCGGCGATCGCCTCGGCCGGTTGGGTGATCGAGGCCGGGCAGCCGGCGTGAGCGTTCGATATGGTTCTATTTGGCGGAGATGATGTGGCAGATCGTTGAGGGCGAGCAGTCGGCTGGGTCGAGTGCTGTGGCGCGGTCGGCGAGTGCGGTGAGTTCGCTGCGGAGTTGACGGAGTTCTCGGATGCGCCGGTCGACCTCGGCGGTGTGGTTTTCGAGGACTCGGTGGACGTGGGCGCACGGGCTTTGTCCTCGTTCGCGGAAGGCGACGATCTCGCGGATTTCGCGGAGGGTCAGTCCGACCGCTTGGGCCGCGCGCACGAAGCGGAGCCGCTCGAGCACGGTTTGGTCGTAGGTGCGGTAACCGCCTGGGGTGCGTTCGGCGACATCGATGACGCCGACCTGTTCGTAGTAGCGGAGGGTCTTGATTGACAGACCGGTTTGCTCTGCGAGTTCGCCGATCAACATCCGGGCACAATACCGCTTGACCCTCCCCTGTAGGGGAGGGTGCAGTGTGAATGGTCATGGATGTGAGCTTGCTCTCCTTCGATGGATGCCCGAACGCCGCGATTGCCCGTCAGCGTTTGGCGGAGGCCTTCGAGAGTCTTGGACTCGACGTGTCGGTTATCACCTACGCGACGGTCGACACTGTGGAGGAGGCGGAACGGGTCACCTTTCGAGGTTCGCCGTCGATCCTCGTTAACGGCTCCGACCCCTTCGCGGAGCCCGACAGCCCGGTGGGCTTGTCGTGTCGGATCTACCGAACCGACGCCGGCACCGAGGGTGCACCATCAGTCGACGAGCTCATTGCGGTGCTCCGCTCATGAGGGTGGAACGGGGCATGCTGGCCGCTGGGGTCGTGCTGGTTGTCTGCTGTGCCGGGCCGGTGCTCGTTGGGGGTGCCGCCCTGGCCGCTATCGGCGGTTTCGTCTCGGGAGCGTGGTGGCTGTGGGCCGTCGCCGGGGTGCTGTGCATCGTGTCCCTCATTGGCCTGCGGCAGCGGTCCCGCTCGGCGCCCGAGGAGCTCTGAGATGCCCGAGCCGATCGACCGCTATCGGGTCCAGGAACTGATCGCGGCAGGAGCGCAGCTCGTCGAAGTCCTCCCCGACGACGAGTTTGCCGAGGAACACTTGCCCGGCGCGTCCAACATCAACCTGAAGCGTCTCGACGCGGAGGCGGTCGCGCAGCTCGATCGTGCTCGACCAGTCATCGTCTACTGCTGGGACAGTCTTTGAGACATGAGCCCACGAGCCGCGTGGCGGCTCGAGCGATTCGGTTTCACCGCCTACGACTACGTCGGCGGCAAGGTCGACTGGATGGCCGCCGGTCTCCCAACGGTCCGCGCCGACGTCTCCGAGCGTCGAGCCCTCGACGTTGTCGACCCGGGCCCTGCGACCTGCGCGCCGTCCGACCCGGTCGGTGATGTCGCATCGATGGTCGCTGTGCAGAGAAGCGTCCTGGTCGTGCAACAAGGAGTTGTGCTCGGTCGTGTTCGCTCGAAGGAACTCGCCGGGGTGCACTCGGCCACGCCGATAGAGGAGGTCATGGAACCCGGTCCGGCCACGGTCCGGGCCAACGAACCGCTCGATGCCCTGCTCGAACGGATGGCAGCCCGCAACGTCCACGAGATGGTGGTGACCACACCCGACGGGCACCTTCTCGGGGTCGTGCGATGTTGAACCAAAGATGCCTCGTGACATCGGCCTGGTCTCCCAGCGGCAATCAGCGACCTGGCGGCTGCTGAGGGCGTGTTCCGACTGCTCCGAGCACACCCCGAGCTCCGTCGTCTCTTCCTAGCCCACACCATCTCGCGTGCCGGCGACGCGTTCAACACCGTCGCCCTCGTCGTACTCGTGTTCAACCTCACCGGCTCAGGCCTGGGCGTTGCCGGGGCGGTGATGTTCGAGGGGGTGCCCGTGCTAATCCTCGGTCCCGTAGCCGGGCTTGCCGCCGACCGCCTGCCACGACGCCGACTCATGGTCGGCGCCGACGTGTTCCGCTGCGTCGCCGCACTCGGCCTCGTTGTGGTCACCGACGCGGTCGGTGTCGCCTACGCCGTGGCCTTCGCATTGTCCGCCGGAGCGGTTCTTCAACCCCGCCGCAGGGTCGCTCTCCCCGATGTCATCGGTGAGCACGACGTGGTCGAGGCGAACACCGCGATGTGGACCATCGCCGGGCCTTCGCCTTCTACGACGTCGTGTGGAACACCGCGCGGCTTGTCTCCCTCGCAGTCGGGGGCGTCGTCGCCGAAGTTGCCGACGTCCGGATCGTCGCGATCACCCGCGCCGTTTCATTTAGCCGGTGACCTGCGGTTTGTGTCCGGCGTCGTCCGGTGACGTCCGTTACAGCGGCATGACCGCGAAGCTGGCCACCACGGCATTGCGCACCGCTGACGGTCGTCACGCAGATCGAGATGGATGGTTCACGGGTCAGCTTGGGTTGGTGTTCTCCTTGGCCGGGTCCCGTGGCTTGCGGGCCCAGCGTTCGGTGCCGAGCTGGGCTCGCAGTGGATCGACACCCTGGCGGTGGCAGAAGTCGCCGAATCGCTCCTCGCTTTGGCGCTGATCGCGGTAGTGGGCGAGCACCGGGCGCAGCACGTTGACGAGCTCGTCACGGGGGACGTTCTCGGCGAAGATGTCGTTGAGGCGGATCCCGACCGGTTCCCCGCCGAGGTGGATGTCGTAATTCTTCTTGCCACGCCCCACGAGGCCGATCTCGGTGGTGTAGGGGCGCGAGCAGCCGTTGGGGCAGCCCGTCATCCGGACGTGGACGTCGAGCCCGGCGAGCCCGAGCGCGTCGAGCGCGACTTCCAACTCATCGAGGACGCCGGGCAGCGCCCGCTCCGACTCGGTGAGTGCCAGGCCACATGTGGGCAAGGCCGGGCAGGCGAAGGAGTTGCGCTTGATGGCGACCCACTGCTCGGCCGGCAGCACGCCGTAGTCGCCCAGCAGCGCCTCCACGTCCGGCCGGTCACGATCGGCCAGGTCGGTGAGGAGGATGTCCTCTCGGGCTGTGAGGCGCACCCCGGGTGCGAAGCGTTCCACGACCGCCCGCAGCCCTGACCGCACCCGCACGGCGCCGCGGTCGACGATGCGGCCGTTCTCGACCTTGACGCCGAGGAACCACCGCCCGTCGCCCTGGGGGTGCCAGCCGAGGTGGTCGTCGGCGGCCTCGAAGACGACCGGCTCCGGCGCGGGCAGCGGTCGTCTTAGGCGTTGGGCGACCTCGGCCCGGAACCGATCGATTCCCCACTCGTGGATCAGGTACTTGAGCCGGGCGTGCTCTCGGTCGTGGCGGTCGCCGTGGTCGCGTTGCACCCCGATGATGGTGGCCAGCACCTCCATCAGCTCCTCGGGAGCCACCGTCGCCAGCGGGTCGGCCAGGCGGGGGAAGGTGTCGGGTTTGGTGTGGTTCTTGCCCATGCCCCCGCCGACCAGCACCGTGAAGCCGCGAAGTGACTCGCCATCACCGTCGAGCACGGGCACGACGCCGATGTCGTTGCTGTAGACGTCGATGCAGTTGTCGCCGGGAAAGGCGAAGCCGATCTTGAACTTCCGGGGCAGGTAGGCGGTGCCGTAGAGCGGCTCCTCGCCGGGCGCTTCGCCTGGCTCCATGGCCGTCACCGCCCGCTCACCGTCGAGCCACAACTCGTAGTACGCCTGCGTGCGAGGCCGAAAGCGGCGGGCCACCTCCTGGACGTAGGGCGCTACGTCGGCCCGTTGGCGGTCGGCGAGCGGCGCCGGGCAGCACATGATGTTGCGGACCACGTCACCGCAGGCGCCGAGGGTGGTCACCAGGTGGTCGTTGAGGGTGGCGAGCAGCCAGTGGAGGTCGCCCTTGCGCACGAAGTGGTACTGGATGCCCTGCCGGGAGGTGATGCGCAAGGAGCCGCTGGCCACCGCGTCGCACAGGGTGTCCATGGCGAGGTACTGCTCTGCGGTCAGGATCCCACCGGGGGTG
>JANMVY010000702.1:0-3002 GCA_031393535.1 Actinomycetes bacterium
GTTTGTACAACGGGTTCGGCGTACCTCCCCCACGATGACTTCCGATATACGCGCATGTCAAGAGGGGCCGACAACTTGACCGCAACGGATCACCCGATCGAACGCGTGATTGCCTACGTGGACGGGTTGAACGTGTATCAGGGACTCGTGGCCAAGGGATGGCGCGAACTTCTCTGGCTGGACTTCCGGCAGGTAGCCCAGTCCGTACTGCGTGGTGACCAGCACCTCACTGAGGTGTACTACTTCACAGCGCACCGCCGGAATCCGCCCGAAAGCTATGCGCGGCAACAGGTGTTCAATGCGCTCGACGCACGAGGCGGGGTACGACGGATCGAGGGCGCGTTCGAGCGCCGGAAGGTCCCCTGCATGCACTGCGGCCGGATGACGGAAGTGGACCGAGAACGCGCGACCGACGTCAACCTCGCGGCCCAGATGCTTGCGGATGCCGCACACGATCGGTGCGACGTTGCGCTGTTGATCTCAGGGGACTCCGATTACCTGTCAGTTGTTCGTGAGGTGCGGGCGCTCGGCAAGGTCGTCAAGGTTGCGCGTCCCCCGGCTCGCCGGAGTGACTCGCTGGCTGATGCCGCGACGCACTTCGTCGACCTCAAGCGGAGTCACATCGCTCGAGCGCAACTGTCCAACCCGGTGGTGACCGGACGAAGCACCGAGATCCATTGTCCATTCGAGTGGCTCTCGGTGCACGATAAGATCGCCGAACTGACTGCCGGGCACCAAGCGATCATGCGAGACGTGATGGCTGCCTTGCCGCCGGGCCGCGAGCAACACCTGGACTCACTCGTCAACGCTTTGCGAGCTGCCGAACGTGGCTCATCGTCCGTCTAGTTGCGTCGACCGAGCCAATAGTACGGCGATCGAGGAGGTCAGCCAGCGCTCGCTGGCGAGGAATTCAAGCGCGCGGGCCGCGACGAACCTGTCGACATCCCAAGTGTCGGCCACTATGTCGACCGTGACGGCGTCGCCGGCGCCGACCATGCGTTCGACCCACGGCCCGAGCTCGTGCACTGGCACCAACCGGCGAGCGACCTCGAGGTCGACCGCTCGCTCCTCCTTCGCGCGCAGACGTGTCGGCAACGCCGTCGTCGCGATCCCGCGCTCGTCATGCGCGAGCTCGTGCGCCAAGATGCACCGCCGCGACCGACGCGAGAGTCTTGTCGCGAGAACGATCGTCGCCCGCGGACCTCGCGGTATCCACGCGCCAAAGATGCCACGCGGCAGGTCGCGCCACTCGAGGTCGATGTGTTCGCGTTCGCGCAACGCCCGCCAAGGACTCCACCCCGTCAGCAGAGGCTACGTAGGGGGTATGACGACTCTGTCTTGGCCCGCCGGGTAGCGGTGCGCGAGCAGGTCCGCGGTTGGCGCTTTCGTCACGCGAGTGGGTCCTGAGCGACCACTCCGCCACGAGAGACGGTTTCGGTCCACGCTGTGCCGTCGTGGTACCGGAGCTCGAAGCGGACCATCGGGTCGGGATACCACTTCGCCGGCACCGACGGAGGCGGAGGAGGCACCGCCGTTGGAGACGGAGTGGTCGGAGCGATGCCGAGTTTGGCTTCCAGCTTCGTGACCCGACCGGCTAGGTCGTCCGCACCGTCGGCGCTGGTACAGCGGTCGCCGTAGAGCTCCATCCCGCGGCGCGCCCACCGAAGCGCGGCCTCATCGTCCTTCGCCTTGACCTTCATGATCGTCATCTGCTTGTAGGTCGGAAGCATCGGCATCCCATCGAAACGAGCGAGCAGCGCCGGCGCGATCGTGTCCATCTCACCGTCGTGCACCGTTGCTACCGCCTCGTAGTCGGCCAGTGCTGTGGGGAAGACGGTGCGGGCCTTGTACAGCGTCTCCTCGAGTTCGAGGTACACGTAGTGCCGGTCGAACGGATCCGTCATGGTCGTCAGCACCTTGCGCAGATAGGTGATGCGCTTCACGGAGTCGTCAGGCATCTTGTCCTGCCACGACGACGCACCCGATTGTGACTCGCCGGTGCGGACCGACGCCCGGGCAGGCGCGAGCCCGAAGTCGACCGGGTCGTGGTGCAACCACACGCCGAGCGACTTGGCATGTCCATCGTGGTAGCCGCCGCCGACGATCACACAGTCCAATCCGATGGACGTCCCGTGCTTCGCCATCAGCGCACGAATGGCTGGAAGATACGTGGCGGCATCGGTTCGATTCAGGTAACCCACCTTCCCGGTGGGGAGCCAGACCGCGACTGCGTTGCGATCGTGCTCGTTCGACGGTTCGGGCACCAAGATCGCGAGAGCTTCGACCCGTACCTCGTTACCGCGCGGCACGCCTGCTTGTTGCCAGATGGCCTCTTGGTATTGCGATTCGCCGGCGACCTCGAGCTGGCTCGAGCCATCGAGCACGGTGACGTTCACCGCCGTCGACTTTGGCTTCTTGCTGAACAACCCATACCCGCCCCCGGTTCCTCGACTCGGTCGTCTCGGACTTGCCGATCCGCGCTGACAGCCCCGTCACGCCACCGACGCCGCGAGATCCTTCGACCGGACGACTTTCTTGCCGAACGGCGAGAAGGCCAGGCCCGCGAACTTGAACGACTGCATCCCGAACGGAATCCCGATCACCGTCACGCAGAGCAACGCGCCGCCGATGATGTAGATGACTGCCAGGATCGTCCCCGGAACGAACCACAAGGCGTTCCCAACCGTCGACAGTTTCGTTGCTGCAGGATCGGCCACCACCTGGCGGCCCATTGGCCACAACGAGAACCGGCCCAGCTTGAGGCACTGGCGCGCGACGGGCAGGCCGATCACCGTCACCGCGCACAACGCCGCGACAAGGACCCACACGAGCGCTGACCAAAGGCCCGCGCACACGAACCACAACACGTTCCCAACCGTCTTCATCCCCCGCCCCCTCCAGACGAGGCAGAACGGTAGGCGAAACGCCCCTATGGGTGCGCTACTCGTTCGGCTCCGGCGATGGCCGGTTCGCCTTCGGTGCGCGCCGGACCTCGCGCTCGA
>JANMVY010000791.1:0-12362 GCA_031393535.1 Actinomycetes bacterium
GGTGCCGGGCATCGCGAATGCGAGCAGCTCGGCTTCGAGCGACACCATCATCGCTGACGCATCGAGCTCGAACGCTGCGGTCGCAAGATCACGGTAGAACAGGTAGTGGAAGTTCTCGTCGAAGGCGACCCGTTTCATCACTTCCTGGCCGATCGGGTCCGCGAGGAGCTTGCCGGTGTTGTGGTGCGAGATGCGCGTGGCCAGCTCCTGGAGCGCCAGGTACAACACCCCCCGAGCCGTGTTCGGCGGATCGGGCACCTCGGCGGTGCTCATCTGGGTCATGCGGCCGCGCTCGAGCTCGATCGGGTCGACCGCGTTGGTAAGCGTGAGGTATTCGCGGATCACGATCGAATGCCGCGCTTCCTCGGCGGTCCACCGGCGGGTCCATTGTCCCCACACGTCGCGACTGCCGAAGAGCCGCTGCACGTCGCGCAAGTAGTACGGCAGGTTGTCCTCGGTGAGGAGGTTCACGAACAATGCGCTTCGTACGGCGTCGGGCACCATGGAGTCGTCGGCACGCCAGGGTCGATCGACCACCACTGACGGCCCGCGTTCCCACGGCACGTACTCGTGGGGGAACCACTCTTTCGTCTGCGCGAGATGCCGCTCGTACAAACCCTCGGCGACAGGCGTCAGCTCGTGCAAGAGGGTGGCGTCGTCCACGTCGTGCAGCCTACTGGTGCCCACCATTCTCGTGGACGCGGGACGGGCTCAGCGCCCGGTCGAACCGAATCCGCCCGCGCCGCGGCCGGAGGGTGCCAGATCGTCGACGGGCACGAACCGACAATGCTCAACGCGCTGAATGACGAGTTGTGCGATGCGCTCACCGCGCATCACACGAAATGGGTTCTCGGGATCGGTGTTGACGAGCAGCACCTTGAGCTCACCGCGATAGCCCGAGTCGATGAGACCCGGCGTGTTGAGGCACGTCACCCCGTGCTTCAAGGCGAGCCCGCTGCGTGGTTGCACGAAGCCGGCATACCCGACGGGTATTGCAACGGCGACGCCGGTGGCCACAAGCGCACGTCCGCCACGTGGTGCGAGCTCGACGTCGTCGCGCGCGACGAGGTCGGCGCCCGCATCACCATCGGTGGCGTAGGCCGGCATCGGGAGGTCGGGGTCGAGGCGGACGATCGGAATCTCGAGCACGATGGCACGATAGATCGCCCACCGGTCACCGCAACGGCTCGCGCGGCGTCTCGGTACCATCGACGCATGCTCGCCTGGATGGACCTCGAGATGACCGGCCTCGATCCCGATCGTCATGTCATCGTCGAGATCGCAACGCTCATCACCGACGACAACCTCGAGCTCGTCGCCGAGGGTCCTGACCTCGTCATCTTCCAACCGCCCGAGGCGCTGGCTCACATGGATGACTTCGTGCGCGACATGCACACGCGCAGCGGTCTCCTCGCCCAGGTCGAGGCATCCGCCATGAGCGCGGCCGATGCCGCGGCCGAGACCCTTGCGTTCTTGCGAACCCACATCCCCGAAGCGCGCAGCGTTCCGTTGTGCGGCAACTCGATCGGCACCGACCGTCGGTTCCTCGCGCGCTGGTTCCCCGAGATCGAGGACTACCTGCACTACCGATCGGTCGACGTCTCGACCATCAAGGAACTCACGAAACGCTGGTATCCCGCAGCCTTGGCCGCGGCGCCCAGGAAGGCGCGCGGTCACCGTGCGCTCGACGACATCCGCGAGAGCCTCGTCGAGTTGCGCTTCTACCGAGAAAACGTGTTCAGGAACGGAACCGATCACGTCGTGCTGGGTGCCAAGGGCGGCTCGTCGACGCCGACGGCCTAGGGTGGCCGCCGTGACGGGCGAGAAGAAGATCACCAAGCAGGAACAAGAGCCGGCCACCGACGAGATCACCGAGATCGCGCCCGGCGTGCTCCGCACACAACTCCCGGTCGAGCTGCCCGGGCTCGGTCACGTGAACTGCTACCTGCTCGAAGACGAGCGGGGCGTCGCGGTCGTCGACCCTGGCCTGCCCGGCCCGACCTCGTGGAACGCCTTGCTCGACCGCTTGGCGCGAGCGGGTTTCGAGCTGCGCCACGTGCACACGGCGGTGGTCACGCACTCGCATTTCGACCACTTCGGCGGCGCTCCGCAACTTCGCTCCGAAGCCGGCACCGAGATCTTGACCCACGACAGCTTCCGTGAGCACTTCGACGAACGCGAGCTCTTCGAGGACCACGACTCCGCCGTTCTCGAGCTCAACCCCGCCGACGAACTCGACCGCATTCGCGAGTTGATGCGTCGCCCGAAACCCTGGGGTGGCCACTGGTCACCGCCGACCGACGACGACCTGCGCGTCTTTCTCAAGATGGGTCGCCGCTCGCGCCGATTCCGGGTACCCGATCCGTCGATCACCATCGCCGACAGCCAGATCGTCATGCTCGCCCGCCGTGAATGGGTCGCCGTGCACACCCCAGGGCACACGAGCGACCACCTCTGCCTCTACGACCCCGTCGAGAAGCTCTTCCTCTCGGGCGACCATGTGCTGCCCACCATCACCCCGCACATCGCGGGTCACTCCCCCGGCGGTGTCATCATCGATCCGCTGGCCCGATTCTTCGAGTCGTTGCAGCGAATGCACGAGTTCGACGTCGACCTGGTGCTACCGGCGCACGGGCACCCCTTCAAGGATCTCGCAGGCCGCGCTGACGACATCCTCGAACACCACCACGGGCGGCTCGACATCATCCGTCATTGTGCCGATGACCTGCCCGAGGGCACGGTGGCCGACTACATGCGCCGCCTGTTTCGCGAACGCTCATGGGGCGACTTGGCCGATAGCGTGACCTTCGCGCACCTCGAGCTTCTGCGACTCGCCGGCGAGGCGACAACCGTCGACCGCGACGGCATGCTCGTGTACCGCATCGCAGGCTGAGCCACTCCGCCGCTCCGATACAACTCCGCCAAGGGAGAGCCTGTTCGTTACGGTGGCCCAATGTCCAGCTTCGGTCCCGCGCTCCGGTCGGAGTGGATGCTCGATCCCGCCATCACGTATCTCAACCACGGCACTGTCGGGGCTCCGCCGCGACGGGTTCTCGCCGCGCAGCAGGCCATCCGTGACGAGGTCGAGAGCCAACCGGCGAGGTTTCTCCTCCGTGAGCTCGCCGACACCGACGGGTTGGGTGTGCCCGCACACCCGCGCATGCGTCGCGCTCGTCAATCACATCAGCAACGAGTCAGCGCTGGTGCTGCCCGTAGCCGACATTGCCCAACGGTGCCACGGAAAGGGGGTGCTGGTGCTCGTCGATGGCGCTCACGGTCCGGGTTCGGTCGCACTCGACATCCCGGCGCTCGGCGTCGACTGGTACATCGGCAACCTCCACAAATGGGCGTGGGCACCGCGAAGCTCAGGTTTGTTGTGGACCGCGAAGGAACGTCAAGGCTCTCCGTGCTGCGCTCCACGACATCGACCGCTTCGAGGTCCCGATCTATCCGGGAGCGCGCGGATTGTCAGTCCGCGTGTCGGCTCAGATCTACGTCGACCTCGACGACATCGGGCGTCTCGCCACAGCCGTCGAGGCCCGCCGGTAGTTCGTCGAAAGCCCGCTCGGGAAACAAGGGCGGCGCGATGATCGGCGCGAGCCAACGACCACGCCACCGACGATCGAACACCACCAGAACGGCCACCGCGAGACCGCCGATCGCGAACAACGCGGCGTAGTTCGGGTAGGGCGCATAGGCAAAGACAACCTGATGCGTGCCTACGGGCACCCGGACACCGACGAAGGCGGGGGCGATCATCACCGTCGACTGCTCCACCCCGTCGACCGTTGCCCGCATGCGAGGGTGATACGCCACACGGAGCATCGTGTAACCGTCGCGTACCATCTCGACCTGCGCCCGGTAACGCCCCGCGTCGCCGTCCTCGGCCTGCGTCACGACGGACCCCGGCGGGCCCGACGCGTCCGCGACGATGGTCGACACCACGGGTTGCAGATCCTCGAAGAGCACGACCGGGTAGACAGGTGGATTGCCGAGCGAGCCGACCGCGAGAAGCGCGATGGCGGCTCGCCCCACCGTATCGCGCGCGGCCGGATATGAGCCGTCGACGTCGACGACGCCGATGTAGCCGGCCGTGTTCTCGATGCGATGCAGTTCATGGCGACCCTCGGTCAGCGCGAGGGTCGAGTTCGGAGGTGCCGCACGCCCCTCGGGCTGAATCACCCAGCGCACATTAAACAACTCGTAGTGCCAGGGGTTGTCCTGCTCGAAGCGCACCTCGACATCGGCGAGCAGCGACGGGATGCGCAACGCGTACCCCAGCACGTCGGTGGGCCCGGCTTCTTGGATGACGGTCTGCGTTCGTGAGCCACCCACGAAGTACTCACCGCCGTTGGTGCCGAGCAACCCTGCGTAGATGCGCCCCCCACCGTTCGCGAGCGCGTACGCGACAAGCGCGTCGACTTGCTGGCCCTCGGTCGCGTCCGCTAGCTCCTGTGTCTTCATCCACGTCGCAGCTTGACGCTCGTGCGAGTCGGTCACGTTGATGGCCGGGAAGAACGCGAGGAACCCGATCACGACGAGCATCAGCTCGTAGGCCGGCCGCGGCAAGCCTCGCAAGCGCGGTTCCCACGTACGCACTTCGCGCCACAGATACGAGCTCGCTTCGACCACGCCGATTGCCGCCACCAACACCCCGGCCATGTGCACGCCGCTGATGAAACGGTGCAGCAACAACGAGTTGATACCCGGTAGCACCGAGATCACCGGCCCGAACGGTTCCTTTCCGCAGAAGAGGATCACGCTGCCGATGAGAAACCCTGAAAGCAACCGGCACAGCGGGTCGCGGCGCGCTTTGCGCAACGTGAACAGAAGGCCGACGAACACGAGCACGGTGAGCACCGGCGGATGGTCCCGGTCGAAAAGCTGACCGCCGAACAGCCACTTCATCACCTGCTTGCCGCCGTAGGAGTCGACCCACACGGTGTTCGCGTTGAACTCGGTGTTCGCGCTCCACGGTTGGTCGGTGAACACGGGCACGAGGAGCCAGCTGCTCAGCGCCAGCGAACCACCGATCACGATCGCCATGCGTGCGACGCGGCCGCGCAGGTCGACGAGCGACACGAACGCCATGGCGCCGATCACCATCGCGAGCATGTAGCCGGTCTGGAGATGCGTGCACATCACAAACGCGGTCGACACTGCAGCGGCGACGAGATGGCGGCGTTCGGTGATCGCCCGCCACGCGTACCCCATCGCAATGGGAAACATCCACATGGCCCACTGTTGGGCCCACAGCCCGAGCCCTCGCCACACGTAGCTGCTGTGCTCGAAGCCGTAGCTCGGGTTGCTCGCGACCAAGGGGGCCAGCGCAGCGGCCACGATCGCAGTGCCGGTGGACAGGCGCATCAAGCGACAGCCGAGGTACACCGCGACGGGCCAGGTGCCAACGATGAGAAAGGTGGTCCACCGCGACGCGGCGCCAACACCGATGACCCACGCGAGCAGGGCCGACACGAGATGGGGCAGCGTCTGATACTGGTGCATCATCGGGAACCCGAGCCCGATACGCGGAAACCAACCATCGATGGGAAACGACCCGTGCTCGAGGCGCGCCAGCGCCCAGTCAATGAGCGTGCGGTGCACCGTAAGGTCGCTGCGGCTCGTGACGTCGCGCACCTCCGGACGCAGGATCCAAAGATTGAGGGCAGTCACGAGGCCGACGGCGGCCCACGGGGTACGAACGAAGCGGTGCAGACGCGCAAAGACTTCGATCACGGCGCAGATCATGGCCGACCGGCGACCCGGTTCACTGGTCGGCTGCGCCGGTTCTGCGAACGACATCGAGCTCAGCGAATACGGTTCAACGCGCTGATGACGCCCTTCAGGGACGCATTGAGGATGCTCTCGTCTCGGCCGACTCCCCAGCGAACCTCGCCGTTGTCGTGGCGTACCTCGACATACGCGACCGCCGTCGCGTCGGTGCCCGCCGACACGGCGTGCTCACGGTAATCGACCACATCGAAGCCGAAGCCGAGCTCGCGCGACAGGCCGTGCACGAAAGCCGCTATCGGACCGTTGCCTTCGCCGTGCACGGTTCGGTGGCTGCCGTCGATCAGCATCTGCGCGGTGATCCGTGAGCCCTTGTCACCCGTTGTGGTCTCGTGTGACAGGAGCTGGATAGGTGGATGCTCCGGCAGGTACTCGTGCTCGAACGCGCCCCACATCTCGAGCGGACTGATCTCGGTGCCCGAATCCTCGGTGATGTGCTGGATAGATTTCGAGAACTCCACCTGCAAGCGGCGGGGCAGGTCGAGGCCATGCTCGGCTTTCATCAAGTACGCGACCCCACCTTTGCCTGATTGGCTGTTGACGCGGATGACCGCCTCGTAGGTTCGGCCGACGTGCTTCGGGTCGACCGGCAGATACGGCACCTCCCACACCGCCGGATCGGTTCCGATCGCGTCGAGCCCTTTCTTGATGGCGTCCTGGTGTGAGCCGCTGAACGCTGTGTAGACGAGATCGCCCACATACGGATGGCGGGGGTGCACCGGCAGGCGATTGCAATACTCGGCCAGGCGACGGAGCGCGTCGATATCGGTGAGGTCGAGGCGCGGATCAACACCCTGGGTGAATATGTTCATCGCGAGCGTGACGATGTCGACATTGCCGGTGCGTTCACCGTTGCCGAACAAGGTCCCCTCCACGCGATCCGCGCCCGCCATCAACCCGAGTTCTGCGGAGGCGACGCCGGTACCACGATCGTTGTGCGGGTGTAGCGACAAGATCAGGGTGTCGCGGTCGCGTATGGTGCGGTGGAACCACTCGATGACATCGGCGTAGACGTTCGGTGTGTAGTTCTCGACGGTGGCCGGCAGGTTGAGGATCAGCTTGCGATCCGTCGTGGGCTCGATCACGTCCATCACCGCTTCGCAGATCTCGATTGCGAACTCCACCTCGGTGCCCGTGAAGCTCTCGGGCGAGTACTCGTAGTGGATCTCGGTCTCGCCCGCGTTCAACTCGAGCTTGCGCACGAGCTTGGCCGCATTCACCGCGATGTCGACAATGCCCGCCTTGTCGAGACCGAACACCACGCGCCGCTGCAGCTCCGAGGTGGAGTTGTAGAAATGCACCACTGCACGGGGCGCGCCGCGCAACGCCTCGTAGGTGCGCGCGACCAGGTCGGCCCGGCATTGCACGAGCACCTGAATGGTCACGTCGTCGGGGATCAGGTCCTGTTCGATGAGCAGGCGACAGAAGTCGTAGTCGGGCTGGGACGCCGACGGGAACCCCACCTCGATCTCCTTGAAACCCATGGCCACGAGCGCCTCGAACATGCGCCGTTTCCGTGCCAGGTCCATCGGGTCGATGAGTGCCTGGTTGCCGTCGCGAAGATCGACCGAGCACCACTTCGGCGCCTTCTCGATCCGGTTGCTCGGCCAGGTGCGGTCAGGCAGCGAAAGCGGAAGGAACGGCCGGTACTTCTCGAAGGGCATCTTCCTCGGGATCACGGGCTGCGGAGACATGCGCTCGTTCCTGTTCGTCGGGGCGAATTCGTCGTCGGGGTGGCGTGGTCGGTAGTGGTGCGAAAAACACAAAACCTCCTGGCCGAAAGCGCAGGAGGTCGGACGGACGCGGCGTGCGGCCGTCTATAAAAGAAGAAGGAGATCCACGTACGCGGTCATTGCAGACCATTCTGCGGGTGGTCCCCGCGAAAATCAACTCACCCGGGTGTAAACCATCCCGCCGTCGCAGTCGCCCCCGCCGCGGTCAACCACCAGCCATAGCCGCCTCGCTCGTCGGGGTCGGCTCGGACGAGCGCGACCTCGGCACCGGGGGCGAGGGGCATGCGGTGCTCGACAACTGCGAATACCGGCGCGTTGACGCGTCCGCGGGAGTCGCCGAGCAGTTGCTCGAGCGCGCTCCAATACGCGGCGTTGTTCACATGACCGAGCACGTCGAAGTCCGTGTGACGCAGCAGCCACCTCCGACGGGGGGCGTCCGGCGGCGGGACGGCCGGCACGACCAGCTTGGCGTGGGCATTCCGGCCGCTCGCGGCCTCCGCGTAGCGATCGGCGAACCCGGCGACAAGTCGCGCCGGGCGGCCCGTGAGCGGGTCGACGTGCACCCACAGCGAGGCCGACTCCACCGCACCGCCCTGCTCGCCCACGATCGACGTGCGCCGCTCCGCCCACCGAGCCCCGATACCCGAACACCATGTGGCCACACCGAGGTGTTCTTGGAACACGGGCCACCTGTCGACTCGTATCGCCGTACGTCGGACCACCCAGCCCATCGGGTTCTCGAGCGCGCTGTCAGCGCTGTCATCGCGGGCGATGTCTTGGAGGTACCGGGCGAGCGCGTCGAAGCGGGCTCGCCCCGTAGGGGTGACGTCGCCCAGGCGAACCCGCCGTTCTCGGCGGAACACGCGTCCGCCCGCCGGCAAGTCGACGAGGTCGATCCGCACCATGACCGGGACCCTAACGGGTGCACATCGAGTGGCCGTCTCGTCGAATAATCGCTTGACGATGCGGCCCTGACGTGATCGAGTGGTTGGCGGCCCTCACCGGGGCATGCGAACCCGAGGAATCAGACGATGAAGCGCACAAGCCACCGACTGCACGAGAACTCGTACCAGTTCGTGTCCGGCGCGCGTCATCGCGCAGGTTCGACATGGTGCGACGCGTCGATCTGTTCGACCAAGCCGAGCACCATGCACACGCGGCCGAAGGTGCCGTCGCCGGGGTGAGTCACCCCCAAGCGACACACGCATTCCTCAGGCCGCCGGGCAACCGGCGGCCTTTCCGGTTTTCGGGCCCGGCTCATGGACCAATTCCCCCGCTCCCGAGCGGGATCTCACCCCCGGGGCGACCAGGCGGTGGACACGACAAGGAGAACGCGATGGGCACGCTCGCCCCGCAGAGCACACGGACCGACCACCGAACACCGAACTGGGCGGCATTTGCTCGGTGCCGCACCGAATCCGAGCCGTCCGCGCGCTTCTTCTCGGAGGACCTCGGTGACATCGCCCACGCGAAGCGTGTGTGCGCGGCCTGCCCGGTGATGGCGGAGTGCCTCGAGCAAGCGATCCTCAACCAGGAACCGTGGGGCGTATGGGGCGGTCAGCTGTTCCTGCACGGCCGGATGCTCGCGGTGAAACGTCGTCGGGGCCGTCCGCCGAAACACCCGCGCCCCGAAGATCAGCTCCCGCAGATCCCCATCCCCGAACACCTCCGGGGCCTGGTGCGTACCGCCTGACGCCACGCGGGGCTGCGAAGGCGCTGAACTGCGAAGGCGAGAGACCGTGACGCTCGACGAGCGGTCGCCTGCCCGGCAGCCTGGTCCGCTTCTTTGGTCTTTTGACCACCCTCCCCGGGGTCAGAAGACCAAAGTTCGGACGAGGACAACCCACCGCCATCGCGCGAGCGAGCGCCGCCGCTACCTTCACCTGCATGGTCCAGATCCAGCGCCGTTTCTGGGGCGCACTCGTCGGTGCGATGGTCGTGCTGTCGTCGTGCAGCAGCGGCGGCTCCGACGACACCCTCGATAACGCGCTTCTCACCACGCCGTACGAGTTGCTCGAAGGTGGGAACTCCTCACTCGGCACGCACGTTGGCAAGCCGATGCTCGTGAACTTCTTCGCCTCGTGGTGCGCACCGTGCGTCGCGGAGATGCCCGACCTCGAGGCGCTCCACCAGGAGTACGGCGACCGTGTTGTGTTCATCGGTCTCGACACCCAGGAAACGGCCGAGGCGGGACGCAAGATCGTCCAAAAGACCGGCGTCACCTATGAGATCGGTAGGGATCCGGACGGCGCGATGTTCACTGCGTTCGGTGGCCTCGGTATGCCCACCACCGTGCTCATCCGTCCCGATCGCACCATTGCCGAGCGGCACAGCGGGGCTCTCAGTGCCGACCGGTTGCGCAGCATGATCGACAAGGCCTTTTTCTGATGCTCGAAGGGCCGTTCGCCCTTGCGTTCGGCGCCGGCATGGTCGCGACGATCAATCCATGCGGGTTCGCGATGCTCCCCGCGTACCTTTCGTATTTCCTCGGTGTCGGCGACGAGGTCGACGCAGCCGAACGGGGACTCGCACGGGCCGCGGTTGTCGGCGCTGCGGTCACCGCGGGATTCATCGTGGTGTTCGCCGTCGCGGGCACGGTGATCTCGAACCTCTCGCGGGCCCTCCTCGACTACGTCCCATACGTCACGGTGATCATCGGGATCGCCCTCGTGGGACTCGCGGTCGCCATGATTATCGGGTTCGAGCCGTCCCTGCGGCTGCCGAAGCTGGACCGGGGCGCAGGATCGCGTGAGCTCGGGTCGATGTTCGTTTTCGGTGTGTCGTACGCCATCGCCTCGCTCGGATGCACGATCGGCCCGTTTCTCAGCGTCACGGCGACCACGTTTCGCCATCAGAGTTTCGTGAGCGGCGTAGCGACGTTCATGGTCTATGGCCTCGGCATGGGCGTGGTCGTGATCTCGCTCACCATGTACACCGCACTCGCCCGCAACGGTCTGGTGCGGTGGCTGCGCCGTGCGATGCCGTATGTGAACCGGCTGGCTGCATCGCTACTGCTTCTCTCCGGCGCGTACGTCGCGTACTACGGCGTGTACGAGATCCGCGCGGATCGCTCCGCCGCTGTTGTGCGTGACCCGGTCGTCGAATACTTCATCGACCTCCAGGGGCGGGCGTCGACGTGGGTGCAGGATGTCGGCGCGCTGCGTTTGGGCGTGATGCTGGTGGCAATCGTCGTCGTGATCGCCGTGCTGGTCATCGCGCAGCGATTCGGTCACCGCGGGGCGAACCGCGACACAACCCCGGCTCCGGTCGACGGGGCGTAGCGCGAACCATCACCGCGCGAGGGGCCGCCGACACGGTAGGTCACCGCGCCGTGATCACCGGGTCGCCGCGCATGTATGGCGCCAGGATCGCAGGAAGCGCGACCGAACCGTCCGACTGGCGGTAGGTCTCGACCAGCGCGGCCCACACTCGCGGCACCGCAAGCGCGGAACCGTTGAGCGTGTGCACAAACTGGGTGCCCTTCTGACCGCTCGGCCGGTACCGGACATTGGCCCGCCGCGCCTGGTAATCGCCGAACCACGAGCACGAGGACACCTCGAGCCACCGGTCGACGCCGGGCGCGAACACCTCGATGTCCCACGTGCGGGCCGAGCTGCTGCCGAGATCGCCGGCACAGATGTCGACGATACGATAGGCCAGGCCCAGGTCGCGGATGAGGGCTTCGGAGCGGCCCAAGATGTCGTCATGGGCCGCGGTAGCTTGCGCAGGAGTGGTGTACGCGAGGATCTCGACCTTGTCGAATTCGTGCACCCGAAGCAGCCCTCGCGTATCGCGCCCGGCCGAACCCGCCTCGCGACGAAAGCACGAGGTGTGCGCCATGAGCCTCATCGGCAGCTCCGATTCGTCGAGGATCTCGTCGCGGGCGAGCGACGTCAGCGGCACCTCGGCGGTGGGGATGGCCCACAGGTCGTCACGTTCGAGGTGGTACGCATCGTCGATGAACTTCGGGAGATGACCGGTGGAGATCATCGTGTCGGTCCGCACCAGGGTCGGGGGTCGGATCTCCTCGTACGCGTCGGCGTTGCGGTCGAGCGCCAGTTGTACCAGCGCACGCACGAGAGCCGCGCCCTTGCGTCGATAGAGCACGAACATAGACCCCGACATTTTCGCCCCGCGCTCGACATCGAGGATTCCGAGGGCGGCGCCGATCTCCCAATGCGGTACACGCTGGTGCGCGGCGTACCCCTGAGGATCGAAATTCTCGACCCGCAACACGACGTTGGCGTGCTCGTCCATGCCATCGGGGCACGCGAGCGCCGGAAGATTCGCCATGCGCAGCAGGTGCTCGCGCACGGCCCCGGCGAGCTCGTCGGCTCGCGCCGCCAAGGTACTCTCAGCCTGGCCGAGCACTCGGCTCCTCGCGGTGAGCTCGTCGGCGTCCGCCGCGCCGGTGCGCCGCAGCTGGCCCACCTCCTTGGACAACACCGAGATCTCGCGGCGAAGCTGGTCGCGTTCTTCGCCCACGGCTCGGTGGTGGCGGTCGAGGTCGAGCACATGGTCAATGACCCCGGCGTCGTGGCCCCGCCGCTCGAGCGCAGCCTTCACGATGTCAGGTTCGGCGCGGATGCGGCGGAGGTCGAGCATGCGAGCACGGTACGCGCCGCGACTGCGCCGCGTGCGCCAATTGTCAACCGGGTTGACTGTCCGCCGAGGGACCGTCGCGCACCTGCTCGCGTCGCGCGGGCCCGAGACGATCGAACTCCTCGGCCACCTGCTCGTAGGTGAGGCCCTCGGGAATGTGGCCGGCGTCCGCACCGTCGGCGCCAGGGTCGACCGCATGCGGTGCCCGAGGGTACCGGTTGCGGTCGTCGCGTTCGG
>JANMVY010000795.1:0-2624 GCA_031393535.1 Actinomycetes bacterium
GGCGCAGGCGGCGGTGTTCGTCACCGCAGAACTGCTCGAGCGCGACGGGTACGCCGACGGTCCACAGCTTGGCGAACGCGTGCAACGAGTGCGCGGTGTCGTCGATGGCGTCGTTCGGGTGACGCAGCGACGAGATCACCGCGACCGGCTTGTTCGTCTCCTGGCGGCGGGCATATGACGACAACGACTGTCCGGGACCGACCTCGACGAGCACGAGCGGCCCGTCGGCCAGCACCGTGGCGAGACAATCGGCGAAGCGCACCGTGTTGCGGAGGTGGTCGACCCAGTACTGGGGGTCGGTGGCCTGTGCGGTGGTGATCCACGTGCCGGTCAGGTTCGACAGATAGGGCAGTTGTGGCTCGGACAGCGTGACGCGGCGCACGGCGGTGAGGAACTCGGGCAAGATCGGATCGAGCAACGAGCTGTGCGCCGCCGCGGCGAGCGGGATGCGGGTGCACGAGATGCCGTCGGCCGCGAGACGCTCGTCGAACGCGAACACGTCGGCGGCATGACCCGACACGACGCATTCGTCGAACGCGTTGACTGTCGCGAGCGAAATGGCGGGTGGCAGGATCTCGCGCACCTTCGACTCGGGTAGCGGCACGGCGAGCATCGCTGCGCCCTCGCCGCCGACGCGTGCCATGAGCTGCGCGCGGGTGACCACGAGGAAGAGCACGTCTTCGAACGACAGCACTCCGGCGAGGTGAGCCGCTGCGTATTCACCGAGGCTGTGGCCGACGAACGTGCGTGGCGTGACACCCCATGCCATCCACTGCTTCGCGAGCGCGATCGAGGTGATGAAGACCGCGGGCAGCGAGGCATCAGCTTGGCGCAACGCGTCGTCGTCGCCCCCGTGCTCGAGCAGCGGCGCGAGGTCGAGGCCGTTCGTGAGCTTCTTCGTGAGCTCGATGCCTTCGCGCATCACGTCGCGGTAGACCGAGAAGCGATGGTCGAGCCCGGCCCCCATGCCTACGTACTGTGCGCCCCCGCCGGGGAACATGAATGCGACCGCAGGCGTGGTATCGGTGGCGTCACCGGTGTGACTGCGACGCCGACGATCGGGGTCGCGCAGTTGGCCGATCGCGGTCGCGACGTCGGTCGCCGTTACGACACGACGATGGGCCATGGCGCGCCGGCCGGTGGCAAGCGTGTAAGCCACGTCGGCGAGGTTGGTGTGCGGGTTGGCCTCGAGGAAATCGGCGAGGCGGGCCGCCGCGTCGTCGGCAGCTTTCGCGCTGCGACCCGAGAGCGCGAGCACCTGTTCTGCGGCGGCGGCCGGTGTGGGTGCGTAGGCGGGTGCTTCTTCGACGATGACGTGCGCGTTGGTGCCGCCGACTCCGAGCGAGCTGATGCCGGCGCGGCGCGGCGTGTCGGGTGCCGATGGCCACGGCGACGCCGCGCCCGACAGCACGAACGGCGTTCGGTCGATGCCGAGCAGTGGGCTCGGTGCAGTGTGGTTCGCAAGTGGCGGCAGCGTGCAGTGGCGCAGCGCCTGCACGACCTTGATGACGCTCGCGACACCGGCCGCCGTGTCGAGGTGGCCGATGTTCGGTTTGGTCGACACGAGACGGCAGAAACCGTTGTCGCTCGTGGTCGCGCGGAACGCCTCGGTGAGCGCGGCGACCTCGATGGGATCGCCCACCGCGGTGCCGGTACCGTGCGCTTCGAGCAGCGAGATGTCGCGTGCCGACAAGCCTGCAACCGCGAGCGCTTCCTTGACGACGTCGGCATGACCGTCGACGCTCGGCGCGAGGTACCCGACCTTGCGCGCCCCGTCGTTGTTCACCGCGCTGCCCTTGATCACCGCGAGGATGGGGTCGCCGTCGCGGTACGCGTCGGTGAGGCGGCGCAACGCCACCGCACCGACCCCACTCGCGAGTACCGTGCCGCCGGAGCGCTCGTCGAAGGCGCGGCACATGCCGTCGGGTGCGAGGATCTCGCCCTCGTGGTAGCGGTAGCCGCGGCCGTGCGGCACTTCGATCGTGACTCCGCCGGCAATGGCCATGTCGCACTCGAACGCGAGCAGGCTCTGCGCGGCGAGATGGATCGCGACCAACGACGTGGAGCACGCGGTTTGCACGTTGATCGACGGGCCGCGCAGATCGAGGCGGTACGACACGCCGGTTGCGAGAAAATCCTTGTCGTTCGCGGTGTGGCGAAGCAGGAACCAGCCGACCTGGTCGACGAGGTTCGGGTTCGTCAAGAGATTGTTGACGAGATAGGTGTTCATGCCGCACCCGGCGAACACGGCGATCGCGCCGTCGAAACGCTCGGGCACATGGCCCGCCGACTCGATGGCCTCCCAGGCGACCTCGTAGAAGTGCCGGTGCTGCGGGTCCATGATGGCCGCGTCGCGCGGACCGATACCGAAGAAGCCGGCGTCGAACATGTCGACACCGTCGAGCAGGCCGGTGCGGGTGACGTAGTCGGTTGATTGCACGAGCGATGCGGGCAACCCCGCCGCGATGAGCTCTGCCGGATCGAGGTCGACGAGACAATCGTCGCCATCGCGGACGCGTGCCCAGAGCGCGTCGGCATCGGCCGCGCCGGGGAACCGTCCCGACATGCCGACGATGGCGATGTCGGATTCGGAGAGGTCGTCAGCGTTCATGCGGGTGGAGTCC
>JANMVY010000809.1:0-7934 GCA_031393535.1 Actinomycetes bacterium
CGGACAACGCACGCAGCGTCGCGCCGAAGTCGTTGTTCTCCCGCCGGTTGCGCCGCGGGCGACCGTGCAGCCACACTGCGGTGGCGCCGAATGCGCTGAGACCGAAGGCGACGAGCAGGAACGCGACGCTGTTGCTCATCGTGTCGACCCGTGCGACACGACGTCAGTGAGGTGCTGCGGCTCGAGACCCCAACTCTCGCCATCGCGCCAGGTCTCGCGTTTCCAGATCGGCACGGTTGCCTTCAGCGTGTCGATGCAGAACCGGGCCGCGGCGAACGCCTCGTCGCGATGCGGAGCGCTCACCGCGACGACCACCGCGGACTCGCCGACCGCGACCGCGCCGAGGCGATGGATCATCGCAATGCGGCCCACCGAGGGCCAACGCACACGGGCCTGGTCGGCGATGACGACGAGGCGGGCGATGACGTGCTCCTCGTACGCCTCGTACTCGAGAAATGAGACCTCGGGTCGGTTCTCCGCGTGGTCGCGGGCCGTGCCATTGAACAAGACGAGCCCACCACAGTCGGGGCGCACCGCCCAATCAGCGGCCGCGCCCACCGGTAAGGCGTCTTCGGTGAGCCCCAGCCACGTGTCACCAATGGGAGGAGGGGGGAAGTATTCCACCTGAGCATCGTACGGCTCTCGTAGGCGGCATCGTCCAAACGGCCCCCCGCGAAAGATTGCGGCGCCCCACTCGGTAATGTCGCGTGTCGTGGGCGCTGAGGACGGATACGACGATGACAGAGTGGGCTTCCGCCCGCCCCCGCCGCTCGACGATCGCCTGTGGCGTCACCCGGCCGAGCTGTCCCGAGTCGTCCCACCACCCACGCCGACCGCGTTCCGCCGCAACCCGTGGGCACTCGGTCTCGTCACCGTGGTCGGAGGCGCGATGCTGGCCGGCTCGTTGCTGTTGACCGCCGGCGGCATCGGTGATGAGCCCCAACGCCTCGGCTTGCGGCCCCTCGCCACGCTAGTCGCGAACAACGTGGCGGACAATGGCAACGGCATCGTGAGCATCCACACCGCGGACAGGTCCGATGTGCGGACGGGCAACGGCATGGTGCTCGGCGACGGCATCCACGTGGTCACGTCATTGCAGCTCGTCACGCCGCACGAGAAAGGCGACCTCGCGCCCGAACTCCGCGTCATCGACGAGCACGGCGTCGCCCATCGCGGCGAGATCGTCGCGCGCGATGCGTTCAGCGATCTGGCGATCATCCGCACCGACGGTGGCCTGCGGCGCCCGCGCGCCGACCACCCTGAGGCGACGTTGACCCCGGGGGCGTCCATCACGGCGCTCGGGGGCGGCCGAGGGGTGGGCCTGCGAGGCTGGGCCAACGAGGTGGACAAGCCCGACGGATCGCTCCGGGGTCAAGGCGTCGAGCTCGTCGGGGTGATCACACTTGCTCGTTCGATGCCCGCAGTCGCCTCGGGCGCAGTCGTCCTCGACAGCGAGGGGAACTTCGCGGGAATGGTGTCGGTCGACCTGGGCGACGGTGCGACCGCGACCGGTCTCAGCGCGGTGATCGTGCCCGCCGAGCGAATTCGTGGCGCCGTCGAGCAATACCTGCGTACCGGCACCATCACCCACGGGTGGTTGGGTGTCGAGGCACCGGCGCCGGTCGGCACCACGCGACGCGTCACATTGCACGTCGGCGCCACGGTCGAAGATGTCGTGCTCGGCAGCCCTGCCGGCTCAGTGGGGATCCGGGCGGGCGACGTGCTCATGCGCGTGTGCGACCGCGAGGTCGCGTCGATCGACGATGTCCTGGCGCAAATGCTGCGGATCCAACCGGGCACACGCTGCACGCTGGAGATCGTGCGCGACGGCGCGGCGTGGTACGCCGAGGCGACCGTGGGCGAACGACTCGCCGCCTGAATCACAGGCGAACATGCGAATCCACCGACCCGTCAGCGGCGGCGGACGACGAACCACGCGACCGCCGCGACGATCGTCGTCACCAATCCGGCGCTCACGCCGAGCGCGATCTGCTGGCGGCGGCGGGCATTCAACATGTCGAGGGGGCCCGCTTCGTGCGCGGCGACGAACGCCTCCTCGTTGGTGTTCTCGGCACGCCAGCCGAGCGCCCGTAGACGATCGTTGGCCACCACCCACGGGTATACCGTGTACGCGACGATTCCCGGTGGCGCCGACGCGAGCCCCGACTTCCACCGCACCTCGGCCACTGCGTTCAGCACCCAGCGCGACACGCGCGGTCGTGGCCGGTTCCAGGCGAGCGCATTCAAGGCCTCAGGCGGAATCCATCCGTCGGGAGCGACGTTGACCACACCGTCGACCTGCGATGTCGTCGCGACCACGACAGCCGCCACGAGATCGTCGACATGAAGGTACTGGGCCGGAGGATCCTCATCGGTCCGGATCGCCCCGACCTGGCGCAGCAGACGAGCGACTCGGCTCGGCAATCCGTCGGCCACGATCACCGTCGGACGCAGCACCGCCAGGCTCACTGACGGGTGCGCGGTGCGCCACTCGAACGCCCGGCGTTCGAGCTCGGCCCGTTCGACCGCAAAGGCGAACTCGGGGTTGGGGCGCACGGGTGCGTCCTCGGTGAGGGGGATCGGGTTGTCCGGCCAGGCGCCGTACACCATCGCGGTCGACAGCACGAGCGCTTGGCGTACGCCCGCCGCGGCCGCGTGCTCGAGCACCCGGACCGCGATGTCGAGGTCCTTCGCCGCGCCCTCGAGTGAAACCGCGTCGACGGGAAACGCGCCCGCGAGGTGCACGAGCGCGTCGGCGCCCGCGAAGACCTCGTCGAGAGGGGCATGCGCGAGATCGAGGCGGATGATCGGCTCGGTCCCACCCGACTCGAGATCGGACGCGGCGCGATCGACGCCGATGACGTCATGGTCACACGAGCGCAGGCGTTCGACCACACGGGACCCGACAAATCCGGCGGCGCCGGTGACGATGACCCTCACGCGGCGCGGGGGTCGCTCACGCGACGGAATCGTTGATGCACACACCTACGATGCCCCCATGAGCGACCAAGGTCCACTCGGCGGGAGCGATCCATTCGGCGCGATGCCGTTCTTCGGTGATCTGTTCCGCATGATGTCGACTTCGACCGGTTCCGCGTGGGATTCCGCGCGCCAGCTCGCGGTCAGCGTCGCGACCGACGGCACGAGCGAACCGAACGTCGAACCGGGTGAGCGCATCGCGCTCGAACAGCTCGGTCGTGTCGCCGACCTATACGTGGCGAACGCGTCAGGCCTGTCGACCGCAATCGGCGGCCGCGTCCCTGCGATCGCGCCGGTGACGCGGGGCGTGTGGGCGCAACGAACCATCGACGCCTATCGGCCATTGCTCGAACGGCTCGCCGCGTCGTTGTCGTCGAGCCAGCAGTCGCTGCCGGCCGACTTGGCACAGGATCCCGTGGCTGCGATGTTCGCGCCGATGATGCAGGCGATGGCGCCGATGCTCCTCGCCATGACCGCCGGCAGCATGGTGGGCCAGCTGGCCACCCGGTGTCTCGGCGGATTCGACTTGCCAATCCCGCGCGACCAATCCGCGGAGCTGTTGGTGATCGTTCACAACGTCGATCACTTCGCCGACGAGTGGAGCCTGCCCATCGACGAGGTGCGGCTGTGGGTTTGCATCCACGAGCTCGCGCACCACGCAGTGCTCGGCATCGCGCATGTCGGTGACACGCTGCGCCATCTCCTCGATGCGTACGCGTCGGCGTTCCGCGCCGACCCCACGGCGCTGCTTGATCGAATCGGCGACATCGACCCCACCGCGGGGGCAGAAGGCATCGCGCGACTTCAGGAATCGCTGGCCGATCCCGACGTGATTCTCGGTGTCGTGCAGAGCGCAGAACAGCGTGCGATGCTGCCGAACCTCGACGCACTCGTGGCCGTCATCGAGGGTTTCGTCGATCATGTCATGGACAGCATCGGCGCCACACTCATGCCGGCCTACGGACGAATCACCGAGGCGGTGCGCCGCCACCGTGTCGCAACCGACCGTTCCGATCGCTTCGTCGAGCGGCTCCTCGGACTCAACCTGACCCAGACCCAGTACGACCGCGGCAACACGTTCGTGGCCGGCGTCGTCGAGCGGTCGGGCGACACCGGGCTCGCGCGGTTGTGGACGAACGCCGCGCATCTACCGACACCGGCCGAGGTCGACGCGCCAGGCCTGTGGCTCGCCCGCATCGACTTGCCCGCAGCCTGAAGGCCGCTGTCCGCAGCTACTCGTCGCGCTCGGTGATGCCGGCGCGTCGGGTGTGCTCGACGTGGACGCCGTCGCCGGCACTCACCACCGGTGTCGTCGGCACGCTCCCCCACGTGTCAGCAGTTGGTTTGGTCAGCGGCGCAGTCGGGGCGACCGTCGGGAACACGCGGGTCGGATCGATCGAGCCGTGTCGAGGGATCGAGGGCGGTCGACCGAGCACCGGATCTCCCGTCGCCGGCCAGGTGCGGTCGACGTCGTCGAAAAGGGCATCCTCGGCCTGCGGCGCTTCGGGGACGCGCCCCGCGGAACGCACACCGACCACATAGCTCACCGCGGCAGCAGCCGCCGCGATCGTCACCAGCACGTAGCCGTAGCGCGCGCGGAAGTGCAGCACCACGGGAACGAACGCGCCGATCACCCAGGTGAGCTGGAAACGTGCTTCGAAGCGAGCGAATGTCCGGCCATAATTCGCATCGGGTGCGTCACGTTGCACGAGCGAATCGAACGCGAGCTTCCCGGCACCCGCCGCGAGCGCGACCATGCCCGACAACAAGAACGCGCCGAGCACGCCACCGTTCCACGACGCGATCAGACCGACCACGGCCGTGGCGAGTAGCACGCCGAGCACGATGCGTTCCTCGGCGACACGGCGCCGCAGTGCCGGAGCGATGCGCGCGCCGACCAACGCTCCCACGCCGGCGCCGAGCACCACCAAACCGAAATGCCATACTGGCGCGCGCGGGTCACCGGTGATGTCGATCTTGCGCACGATCGCCGTGGATGCGCCCACGGCGGCGCCGAGTGGCTCGAGGTCGACGCCTTCTTTGCCGCCGCGGAACTCGAACGCAAGGAGAAACGTCAGGAAGCCGACGATACCGCGCAGCACACCCATCGCCGAACTGGCCAACAGGATGCGCGCGCCGCGCAACTCGCGGCGTTCCTCGACCCCGACGGGTTGGTCTGCCACCGTGAGCAAAGGCAACTGAAGCGACGCGATCCCACCCGTGACGAACACCACGAACGCCAGCGCGGCCGACCACCCCGGGCCACCGACCAACGCCAAGAATGCGCCGAATGCCGCCCCGCCCATCGACCCGACGGCCGACAACAACGCCAACTTCGAGTTCGCTTCGACCAGCTGGTGTTCGGAGTCGACGAGCTTCGGCACGAGCGCGCGGTTCGCGATCACGTACGTCTTTTGGAGCACCAACATCGCAAACGCCTCGGGAAACAGCAGCAGGCTGTGAATGTGGTTCACCATCAAGAACGCGACCACCGCGCGCCCGAAGGTCGACGCGAGCACCATGGTGCGCCGCCCGCCACGCGCGCGATCGACGGCCGGTCCGATGAGTGGGGTCACCACCGCGAACGGTGCGATGGTGAGAAACAGGTACAGCGCCACCTTCTCGCGTGCGGCGCTCGGATCGACCGAGAAGAAGATCGAGCCGGCGAGCGCGATCGTGACGAGTCCGTCGCCGATCGACGACAAGGTGTGCACGCGCGCGAACCGGGTGAACGGGGTGGCGGCGACGGTCACCGTGGTCGTGCCGCGGGAGGGTTTTGCGAGTGGGCGCCAGCCGGGAGCGGTCACCAGGCCATGGTAGGGGTCATGCGTCACCCTCCGCGGTGCGGTCGGTCGACACCACCGGTAGACAAGCGGTCACAATGGCGAAGCCCGGGCAATGGTGACGAGAGGGGCCTGCAACATGGGTGAGCTCGTGGCCGTGTACGGCACATTGCGTCGCGATGGGTCCCTTCATCACCGTCTCTGCACCGCCGCCGGCCGCGCCGTGGCGGTGGGCACGGCCACCATCGCCGGCGACATCTACGAGGTCGCGCCACCCGATCGCGACCGCCACGTCGGCGTTTCCTACCCGTGCCTTCACCCGGGCGGCGAGGCGCGTGTGGTGGTCGAGCTCTACGACGTCGTCGACCGGCAACTGTGGCACGAGCTCGACGAGCTCGAGGGGTTCGATCCGGACGATCTCGACAACTGCGAGTACCACCGGGTTCGTGTGGCGTTGCACGACGCGGCACCCACGGGTCTCGATGTCCGCGAGGCGTGGACCTACGTCTACGCGCGCGGCGCGGCCGACCCGGCGTGCCGCATCGCCGGCGGCGACTGGATCGCCCGCGCACGCTGAGCGCGGACGCGGTGCGCACAAGCTCTCAACCGTGCGGGTCCTCGTACTTGTAGCCGAGGCCCCGGACGGTACCGATGCGCTGAGGTTCGCCCGGGCCACGCTCGATCTTCGCCCGCAGACGTTTCACGTGGACATCGAGGGTCTTCGTGTCGCCCACATAGTCGTCGCCCCACACGCGATAGATGAGGGTGTCGCGCGTGACCACGCGGCCGGCATTGGCCAGTAGCAGAGCCAGCACGTCGAACTCCTTGCGGGTCAGCTCGACGAGCTCGCCGTCGACGCGCACCTCGTGACGACCCGGGTCGACGACCACCCCTCGTACCCGGAGAACGTCGTCGGCCACGCCCGCCGCGCCCACGTCCGCCGCGGCCTGCGCCTCGCTGCGCCGCAGGTTGGCACGAACACGCGCGACGAGCTCGCGCAGGCGATACGGCTTGGTGACATAATCGTCTGCCCCGACCTCGAGGCCGACCACCGCGTCGACCTCCTCGCTCTTCGCAGTGACCATGATGATCGGCACGTTCGACATGGCGCGCACGGCACGACACACATCGAGACCCGACAGCTTCGGCAGCATGACGTCGAGCAGCATGATGTCGGGCTGGTCGCGGCGGAACATCTCGAGCGCGGCCGCGCCGTCGGCCGCGACGCTGACCCGAAATCCTTCACGGGTGAAGCCGACGGAGAGCGCATCGGAGAACGACGGCTCGTCCTCGACCACCAGTAGGTGCGGACGACCGTCACCCGCACCGGGTCGCTGGTTCATGAGCCGGCGTCCGCACGAGGACCGCTCGGCAACAGCAGCGCGAATGTCGACCCTTCGCCTTCGCGAGACGACACGGTGACGTCACCGCCGTGGTTGCGGGCGACATGGCGTGCGATCGACAACCCGAGCCCGGTGCCGCCGGTCTCGCGCGAACGTGCCTTATCGACACGATAGAAGCGCTCGAAGATGCGCTCGAGTTCGGCGCTCGGAATGCCGATGCCGTGGTCCTGCACGACGACAGACATCTCATGCTCAGTCGTGCTCACGCGCACCTCGACGGGTGCGCCCCGCTCGGAGTACTTCACCGCGTTCTCGAGCAGATTCGACAAGGCCGATGCGATCTGACGGCGGTCCCCGACGAATTGCAGCGACGCCTCGATGGGGCCGACACCGATGCTCACGAGACGCTGCTCGGCGAGCGGGTGTACGCGATCGACGCACTCACGAACCAACATGTCGATGCCGAACTCGTCGATGTTCGGCGCGTCGTTGCCCTCGATGCGGCTCAGGGTGAGGAGGTCATCGACCATGTTGCTGACCCGGAACGACTCGTTGCGCACGCGTTCGGACAACCGTTGCACGATGGCCGCGTCGGTCTCGCCCGCAAGGGTCTCGGCAAGGAGCGACAAAGCGCCGATGGGGGTCTTCAGCTCGTGGCTGACATTGGCCACGAAATCGCGACGTATCGAGTCGATGCGCTGGATCTCGGAGATGTCATCAATGACCGCGATCGCGCCGAGTGGCTCGCCATCGATGCGCAACGGCGTCGCGTGCACCACAAGGGTTCGCCGCGGCGGGCCGAACAGCGCGAGCTCGCGATCGCAGCGCA
>JANMVY010000813.1:0-3863 GCA_031393535.1 Actinomycetes bacterium
CCGGAGTTGTGCGTGAGTGTGTCGAACCACTCGCCCCCCATGCGGCGGTGTGTGTAGACCTCCATGCCGACGACGTCGCGATAAAAGGCGAGCGATCGTTCGACGTCGCGCACGGTGATCCCGACGTGGTTCAGCGAGTGATTGTTCATCGGCTTGTCATCCTTGCCTGTTCGCGGCGGCCGCGCCGCGCATCGGGTGACTGATCGGGCCGCCGGATCGAAGAGAAAGCTCCTCGAGTCGCCGATCGACGAACTCGTGCTCTGCTCGATTGTCGGTACGCGTTCGCGCGGCCTCGTATGCGATCGCCGCTTCGCGGGCACGCCCCGCGCGACGGAGGAGGTCGGCGCGGGTGAGGTGATAGTGGTGGTACTGGCCGAGCGCCCCGGCCAGGTCGGGTTCATCGAGCAGCCGGAGACCGTCCTCGGGTGAACTGGTCATGGCAACGGCGACGCATCGGTTGAGTGCGACGACGGGGGTGGGTTCGACGAGCAGGAGCTGGTCGTACAGATCGACGATGCGGGGCCAGTCGGTGTCGGCCGGGTGGCGTGTCGACGCGTGCACGGCGGCGATGCCCGCCTTGAGCGCATAGGGGCCGGGTGGGCCGAGCGTCGCGACGCGTTCGAGCAGCTGCAGCGCAGTGAGAATCTGGGCGCGGTCCCAGACCTCGCGGTCTTGCTCCTCGAGGGTCAGCGGCCGGCCGTTCTCATCGGCCCGCGCTGCTCGCCGCGAATCCAGTAGCTGCAACAACGCGACGAGCGCGATCGGTTCGGGCTCGTGGGGGAGCAGATCGGCGAGGAGCACGGCGAGCCGCTTCGCCTCTTCGCAGAGATCGGCGCGGACGACGGCGCTACCGTCGCCCGGCAGGTACCCGGCATTGAAGATCAGAGTGATCACCGCGAGCACGGCGTCGAGCCGTTCGGGGAGCTCGGCCGGATCGGGCACGCGATAAGGGATGGCGCTGTCCTTGATCTTGCGCTTGGCGCGAACCAGGCGCTGGGCCAACGTCGGTTCGGCGATGACGAAGGCGCGCGCGACCTCTGCGGTGCTGAGCCCGCCGAGGGTGCGAAGCGTCAACGCGATCTGTGCCTCGATCGAGAGCGCCGGGTGACAGCAGGTGAAGATCAGGCGCAGGCGGTCGTCGACGATCGCGTCGGCTGGCGAGCCCGATGTCCAGGCCACTGACAACTCGCCCCACTCGCGCTGGCGTCGGTCGCGTGCCGCGGCCCGCCGGATTCGATCGATTGCCTTGCGCCGGGCGGTCGTGGTGAGCCACGCCGCGGGGTTGACCGGGATGCCGGTCTTCGGCCAGGCCTCGAACGCGGCGACGAACGCGTCCTGCAGCGCTTCTTCCGCAAGGTCGAAGTCGCGCAACAGGCCGATCAATCCGGCGAGCACGCGGGCGCGGTCGGCGCGGTGGACCAGCTCGATTGCCTGGTCGACCGGGCCGCCGTCGCGTGGTTGCATCGGTTGGGTCTAGTGCATCTCTGCGACGGGGCGAACCTCGACGGCGCCGAACTTGGCCGACGGGATCATGCTCGCCGCCATCAGCGCGCCGTCGAGATTGTCGGCCTCGATCAAGAAGTAGCCCGACATCCATTCCTTCGTCTCGGCGAAGGGCCCGTCCATGGTCAGGGTCTTGCCGTCGCGTACGCGTACGGTCGTCGCAGTTTCGGGGGGTGCGAGCGGATCGCCGCTGAACGGGCGGCCGTGCGAGGCGAGCTGTTCGCTGAAGGCTGCATAGCCGGCCATGAGGTCGTCCCAACCGGGGCCGCCCGGTACGGGGTGCAGCGCGGGGTCGCTGGCGATGATGAGCATGTACCGCATTGGTTTCTCCTCAGGTGCGTTGCACGCGTGGTGCGTGCACAGGTACCTGACGCCGCGCCGGTCCTGCAATCGACAGCACGCGTGAGATTTCTTCGCGGGTCCGCGTATCGACCTGGGGTCACGGAGATCACTCGCCATAGAGGCGGACTGGGTTCTCCCCCAGCACCTGGGCGAGCACGTCGTGGGGCAGGACCACGTGCGCGCCGTCGAAGACTTGCCCATCGCGTGCCGATGAGCGCCAAGAAGGCTCAGCCGACTGGAGGCGACCCGACGGGGCGAACCGCAATTCCGGAGTCTTCGTGCGGTACCGGCGGCCCGGCGGTTGCCACGGCGGCCGCCGGTGTGATCGGCATCGACGGCGCTGGCTGATCGGGTTCGGGATCGTTGCCTTTGATCGCACCGTCGAATTCTCGTTTGGCGTGCCCGAGGCTGCGGGCGAGTTCGGGGACGCGCTTCGCGCCGAACATGACCATCACGATGACCAGCACGACGATGAGGTCAGGTCCTTCGAGCAGGCCCAGAATCATCGCGCATCCCCTATGGGCGGTCCGGGTTCGGAGCCTGAGGTGGGCGCCGGTCCGGCTTCGAGCACAGCGACCCGATCACGAAGCTCGGAAATCATGACCGCGAGTTCGCCGGTGAGTTCGCTGACAATCACCAGCACCAGCGCAGTGACCGCCGCGAGTTCTTCCTCAGTGGCACGGCCACCTCGGTGCAGCGCAGCATCGAGGCGATCTTTGATGTGGTGTGAATTCACGTGGTCGGCCCCTGAGCGTCGTTGTGGCGATCGACACCGCCGATCGCATGAGCATCGTCGAGTCTCGTCGCTCCTCGAACCCTCCACGCGTCGCGCGGGCGCGGTTTAGCGCGAAATTGACACCAGCCGTCGCCGCGGCCTCGTCGCGTCGCAGCCCGGCGGAACCGCGGGCCTGGGCCAACTCGAGCACTCGTCCAAAGCGCTGCAGCTGTACACAGTTGCATTGAACGCGGTGGTCAGTCTCGCCAATGCCTGGTCCGCCGTCCGCCGCATCGGACCGACCCTCATTGTGTCGCCCGAGGGTGTAGACCCGTGCCACCTCTGAACGGCCAGGAGACAACGTGGTTTGGTTGAGACAAGACAATGGGTACGTCTCCGGCGTCTCGCTCGTCGTTTTGACATCGGCCCTTCTACTCACCGGCTGCGGGAGCAGCACGAAGGGCACCCCGTCAAAACCCACAACCAGTGTCGTGCGCACCACGATCGCCGCTGCGACAACGCTCACCACGACCACACCCACCACGAGCACACCCACCACGACCCCGCCGACGTTGACGACAGCCCGTGCCACGTCGACGACAGCCCGTGCCACGTCGACGACGGTGCGTGCGACCACGACAACGGTCAAGCCTGTCGTGAAGGGACAGAGCTGCTCGACGCCCGGCGCGGTCGCCAAGACGAGCACGGGGTTGACCCTCACCTGCCGGGTCGCGCCGGGCAGCTCGACGGCACAGTGGAGCTGACCATGGACCACCGCGACCCAAACGCGCTACCCGCTAGCGGAAACCCGACTCAGGCCGTGGGCTGATGGCGCGCGGAACTCCGGTGGTCGCTTCACGCGATGCGGATCGCGAGCCCCTGCACCCCGGAGGCCGGCGCGAACAACGCGCCGGCACCGTCGATCGACGCGAGGTAGTCGGGGTTCGCCTCAACGCATCGTTGGCCGTGTCGACCGCTGCCGTGTCCGCGTGGGTGGTGATCCACGTCAGCTGGCCGAAGGGGCCGTACGCGTCCGCGAAGAACGACGCCGGCGTGCCCGTGGTCGCCGAATACAAGGTGGCGATCTCGACACCCCAGGCGCGCGCCTGCCCGCTGTGACCCTCGCTCGGGGTCGCGCTGATCACCGTTGCCAAGGCCCCCACCGGTGGCGCCGTGGGTGACAGCTTCTCGGCATGGACCAGTTGGCGCAGCGTGTCCTGACCCGGCGTGGTGACGAACTCCTGGCCCTTCTCGACGCACGCGTGGTATGCGTCGTTGGCCATGAGCTTCGCCGTCAACTGCG
>JANMVY010000005.1:0-2434 GCA_031393535.1 Actinomycetes bacterium
GGCTGCCACAGCGCGCGCAACTCGCGCGGCAACACGAGCTCGGACCACAGGTCGACCAACAACGCGCCGTCGACATAGGCGCGGAGGTCGTCGGGCATGCCCTCGCGAAGGACCACCTCGTAACAACGCGCCCGAGCGCGCCGCTCGCGCAGCACGTATATCGCGCCGGGCCGCGACCAGTTCAACGAACGCGGAAGCACCACCGTCGCGAATGCGTCGGTCAACGACAGGCGCCACAATCGATCGGGAACGAAGGCCGGCCGCCCCCGACGCCGTGCGTGCTCGACGAAGTGCACGCGCGGTTCAGCCGAGAGGTCAAAGCCCGCTTGATCGAACAACCGCTCCACCGTCGAAAGCGTCGGCGACTTGCGACCATGCTCATAGGCCGACAACGTCGAGCGTGATGTGCCCGCCCGGGCCGCGAGGTCCTGCTGGCTCAACCCAGCCTCGAGCCGCACCCGTTCCAGCAGCTCCGCACCCATCCCCAAAGGGTATCCGATCGGATACGTCATCCGCGGTCCTTTCGGGCGGTCGCAAGACGCCTCGCCCGTTGGAACTCTGACGAGCCCGAAAGCCCTCAACAAACCTTGGCCTGCGACCCATCAGAATCCCCTTTTTCGGACTCCGGGATCCGAGGCACCACCACCTGTTGGGGTCACCAGGATTGGAGCACCATCCACGAGCGCTCGACGGATTGTCCGGTTGTTGCCGGTGAGATCTTCGGCGCGGATCGCGTAGTAGAGACATCCACCGTCTCCCCACATCCACCCTGCCTCCTCGTCGGTGTCGATCTGTGCGAGCAGTTGCCATGCAGCTGGAAAGAACTGACTGTTCGGAGGGGACCGTCGAAATATACGAATACGTGCGGTGTGTCGCGGAGGCAACTGGAAGGTCTTGTTGCGGGGTGGAACGTGAGCTCGTGGGCAAGGGTTCGCGCCCGCGACGTTGCCGTCGGTGGGGCTGTTCGTGTCAGTGACGATGACGTCGATGCCAGAACCTCACTCAGCAACGCGGCGCTCAACAACAGGGGTGTCTCAGGCCACGGTGTCGCGGCGCTGGAGTCTGCTCGTCGGCCCGATCGGCCGACACGGTCGCCGGGCAGTTCCGTGATCGGCTGATGTGTTCTGGCGTCGAGCTCCGGTCAGTAGAAGACGACTGCGACGCTGCCGAGGACGATTGGCCTACGATCAGATCCGTCGAGGCGCGACGTGTACGTTCGCCCATCGGCGAGCGAGAACACGGCCACCCTGCCGGTCGGATCAATCGCTTCCACGTCGACGGGCAAAAGTGACGAGTCGACGCGCCGGAGTCCGTTCAGAGTGATGATCGCGAATCCTGTCGGTGGTTCGAAAGAGTTCACACCGTCACCGCGACGACAGCACTTGACGCGGACGAACACGCCGTCGTTGACCTGTATGGGAAGACCGAGCCATTCACCGTCTCGCAAGGCCGCTTGTACAGCAGTAACGACGCTGCTGAGCGGTCCCTCCGTAGCCGCGACCGTGTCGACCGCGAGAAGCGGTCCGTAGCCCTCACCGCCACGAATCACGAACACGCTGCGGTCATCTGGCGACCACACTGGACCGTCGAAGCCTTCCCAATCATCGAACAGCCATCGCCGCTCGTTCCCGGTGGCGAGCTCACGAACGACAAGAGTCCACTCACAGCGGTTCACTCCCCGCGGGTCCTTCCGCGAAGCCACGTACACCAACCGTCGCCCGTCATGTGACACGCGAGGTCTGAACCCTGAGATGCCGAGATCGGCGACCGCGGACCCCGTCAATCGAACGATCCGGGGCTCGCACTCACCGGTGCCTACCGCCAGGAAGGCGTCGAGCACTCCCGTGCGATTGGGTATCGGATCGACCGCACCGATCGGGACAGGCGACTCGTAGAGCACGCGGCCGCGTTCGCCCGTCGACACGTTGAACTCAATCAGGTCGCGGCCGTCGACGACAAGCGCTCGCGCGGGCAACGTTGACGGCTGCAGCGTCGACGAGGTCGTCACGACAGCGGGGCCCGCCGGCGCCGATGAGGGCGTCGCCGCGGCGTCGGTGACCGTGCTAGTCGAACCAGTAACGGCAGCGACGCCACCCCGAGCTCCGCTGGAACACGCCGCGATCACCAATACGGACAACATCCAAATCCTCGGACCAACCTGCGTTCCCACGCAAACACTTTGCACCATGCACGAAGCCGGTACAGGGTGAATCAATCGCCGAAACAAGGTCACGTCGTCGACCGGACCGCTCTTACCGGTCGGCGCTCCGTCGGTACTTCTTCTTGCGGACCCCTAACCGGCGTTGAACACTTGTCGGCGTGGTCCGAGCCGCCTCGGTGCCGCCAGTCGAGCTCGAACTGATTGACCTGTGCCCTCCGCTCGAATTCCAACGTCGGGTTCCGCGATCTGCCAACCGTCGGTGGGGGCGCGCGG
>JANMVY010000006.1:0-1601 GCA_031393535.1 Actinomycetes bacterium
CCCGCCCCCGCTATGAAGATCGCAGCGAACGCGACGAGTGTGGCGCAGCGTCCCTTCACGCCTGCGCCCGGTCTCGCCATTGCGCCCCACGGGCAACTTCCCGACGGATGTGCCACGCGCACATATTGCTTCACCAGTGGCGTTGCCGCACCCGCCCGCATCAGCAGTTAGCAGGATGCTGAAAATGCCTTCGTAGAGGGCGGGGCTATGCGTTTGGGTGTTCGACGGGCGGGTCGTGGGCTCGTCGATGGGGTGATCGCGTGAGCGATCACCCGCTGGGGCGGGTCGTCTCTCAGGTGGTGGCGAGGTTGTCGAGGTTGGTGATGCGGACCAGGTTGTACACAGCGACGGTCATCTTGAACCAGGCCCGGTTCCGTTCTCGGCCCCGGTAGCGGAGCTTGCGTCCTGCGCCGACGGTTTTGGTCCACCCGAAGGGTTCCTCGATCCGTTTGCGTTTGCGCATGCTGATCTCGTGGCCGGCGTGGCGGGTGGTTCGCCCATCAATCGCCGAACGGCGACCGGTGGTGTGCTGCGCGACGTGAGGCGTGAACCCCAGCGCCCGCGCCTCGGCCACGAACCCGGCCGTGTCGTAGCCCTTGTCCCCGGCAACGGTCCGGCGCCGCGCCCGGCGCGGGAGCCGGGCCAACATCTCCGCTGCGGTGTCGCGCTCCGCGTAGCCCGACGCGGTGGTCAGCTCGGCGTCGACGAGTAACGCGTTGCGGTTCTCCATCAACACATGCCCCAAGAAGCACAACGTCGCCGCCGTGTTGTTGCTCTTGCGGTAGAGCCGGGCCTCCGGGTCGGTCGTCGACTGATGCGTGGCGTTCGATCGTTTCTGGCCGTGCCAGCCCACCTCGGCGTTGCGGCCCGGGTCGGTCGGCGGCTCGCCGCTCGCGGGCGGTTCGGGGTTCTTTGGTTTGAAGCTCTTGTGCGACGCCCACGCCTCCAGCAACGTGCCATCGACCGAGAAATGCTCGCTCGAGATGTAGCGGCGAAGCTTCGCCTGGCGGACCACCGCAGCGAAGAACTCGTCCGCGACGTCATGATCCAACAGGCGGCGGCGGTTCTTCGAAAACGTCGACGCGTCAAACGCGGGCTGATCGATCCGCATGTCCAAGAACCACTTGAACAACAAGTCGTAGTTGAGCCGTTCGCAGAACGCGCGCTCCGAACGCATCGAGTACATCGCCATCAACACCGTTGCCTTCAACAGGGTCTCCGGCGGGACACTCGACCGGCCCGAGTCCGCGTACATCTCATCGAAGGTCTCGTCGAGATCCGCGAGGACCGCGTCGACCACCACCCGGATCCTCCGGATCGGATGATCAGCCGGGATCAAGCTGTCCGGGCTCAACGTCGTCAACATCGCCAACTGAGGATCAACAGCTCCACGCATGACCGACAGTCTTTTACATCCCGCGACCAAACGCGAGCACCATCAGCCGATTTTCAGCACCCTGCTAACCGGCGTTGAACACTTGTCGGCGTGGTCCGAGCCGCCTCGGTGCCGCCAGTCGAGCTCGAACTGATTGACCTGTGCCCTCCGCTCGAATTCCAACGTCGGGTTCCGCGATCTGCCAACCGTCGGTGGGGGCGCGCGG
>JANMVY010000020.1:0-1556 GCA_031393535.1 Actinomycetes bacterium
CGGCTGAGCTCATCGTCAACGACAACAAGGGGGTCACGATGCAACTCCGCAGCCTCGGATACATCGGCATCGGTAGCAACAAGCTCGACGAATGGCGGTCCTTCCTCGACGTGATGGGCCTCGCGTCGTCGTCGGGGCCGATCACCGCGCCACCCGACATCGCGTCCGACACCGCGTGGTTCGCGATGGACGAACGCTCCTGGCGCATCGCGGTGCACCGCGGCAACACCGAAGGTCTCGCGTACGTCGGGTGGGAGGTCGCGGGTCGGGGCGAGTTCGACGCCGCGGTCGAACACCTCGCGCGTTCGGGGGTGAAGGTGCACGAGGGTTCCGATGCCCTCCGCGCCACGCGGGGCGTGGCCGACGTGGCGCAGTTCTGCGACCCGTTCGCCAACACCCACGAGGTGTTCTACGGCCCGATGATCGACGAGGAACCAGCCGTACTGCCGCACGCGGCCTCGGGCTTCTTGACCAGCGACGTAGGCGTCGGCCATGTGCTCTACGTCGTACCGTCGGTCGACGAAGCGGTCGACTTCTACGGCCGGGTCATGGGCCTGCGGGTCACCGACCGGTTCGCGTGGGGACCGAACGGCGCGGTGTTCATGCGCACCAACACCCGCCACCACAGCTTGGCGTTCATCGACTTGCCGTTGCCGGGCGGGCCGGGCCTCAACCACTTCATGGTCGAGGCACGCGCGCTCACCGACGTGGGACGGGCATACGACCGCGCGATGGACAACCGGCTCAACATCGTGAACTCGCTCGGCCAGCACAGCAACGACCCGATGTTGTCCTTCTACACGGAGTCGCCGTCGGGCTTCAACGTCGAGCTCGGCTGGAACGGGCTGATGGTCGACGAGGCCGCGTGGTCGGTGCGCACGTTCGTCGGGCGCGGCGAACTGTGGGGACACCGGGGCGCGTTCATGGACGACATCGCCGACGCCAAGGTCGACTGACACGTGCATGTGTGCATCCTCGGCGCGGGCGGGCTCGGGTGCGTCATCGCCGCGCGCCTCGCCGAGGCCGGAACACAGGTGTCGCTCGTCGCGCGTGCCGCGCATGTCGCGGCGATCAACGGCCGCGGCCTACGGGTCACGGGTATAAGCGGCACCCGCACGGTGCGCGACAACCTCGCCGCGTACGTCGACGCGACCGAGGTGCCGGGCCAGGTCGACTGGCTCGCCCTGGTGGTCAAGACGCGCGACACGGCGGCGACATTGCACGGTGCGTCGCCACTACGCGACCGCGTCAGGGCCGCGTTCTCGTTGCAGAACTCGACGACGAAAGACGGCGAGCTCGCGACGTGGCTGGGCGACACGCGGGTGATCGGGGCGTCCACCACCGAGGCCGGCGTGTTGAGCGGCGACGGCGAGGTGCGGCACACCGCGACCGCGCCGACCGCCTTCTACTTCGGCGAACGAGACGGCACACCGTCGTCGCGGGTCGCGCTGCTCGCCACCACGTTCTCACACGCCAACCTCGCGGCGCGCGAAACCGACGTGATCGAGCAGGTCGAGTGGGAGAAGCTGCTCCAGATCTCCGCGGTGGCCGGGTTC
>JANMVY010000024.1:0-1521 GCA_031393535.1 Actinomycetes bacterium
TCCGCAGGACCCCGACACGCTCTACGTCGTGCCGCTCGAGCCCATGACGCGCACGTGTCCCGGTGCGGTGCCCGCGGTGTGGCGCAGCGAGAACGGCGGCAGCTCATGGAAGAAGCTCACCAAGGGCCTGCCGAAGAAGGACGGGTTCTTCACCGTGCTGCGCGATGCGATGACCGTGGACCATACAAAGACGCCGGCGCTGTATTTCGGCACCACGACGGGCCAGCTGTGGATAGGCCGCGAGGGTGGTGAGCAGTGGGATTGCCTGTTCGACTCGCTACCGCCGATTCACAACGTGAAGGTCGCGGTGGTGTAGTGCGGCTGCTCGGACTCCGAACAGAGCGAAGGCCCCGGAGATTGCCCGCCGGGGCCTTCGTCGTCGCTGCGGGACACTACGCCTTGCGCGCCCGCACCTTCACCGACACGACCGAATTGAACGCGTCGCGCTCCGCGCTGCCCTCGGGCAGTTCCGTGGCGCCGACGGTGTAAGACGTTTCGTTCACGATCTCGACGTCCTTGAATCCCGCGTCGCGCATCAGGCCGAGATACTCCTTCTTGAGCGACGCCCCTGCGACGCAGCCGACGTAGAGGTCGACGTTCTGCTGCATTTCGGGCGTCAGGGGCCTCGTCAGTACGAGATCGCTGACGAGCAGCCTGCCGCCCGCTTTCAGCACGCGCAAAGCCTCGCGGAACACCTGGGGTTTATCGGGCGAGAGGTTGACGACACAGTTGGAGATGATGACGTCGACGCTCGCATCGGACACCGGCAGGTGCTCGATCTCGCCGAGCCGGAACTCGATGTTCTTGAATTCACTCTTCGCGAGGTTCTTGCGTGCCTTCTCGAGCATCGCGGGTGTCATGTCGACGCCGATGACCTTGCCCGTGGGGCCGGTCGCTGCTGCGGCCAGGAAGCAGTCGATGCCGGCGCCTGAGCCCAGGTCGAGCACCGTCTCGCCCGGGTTCACCGCGGCGTGAGCCAGCGGGTTGCCGCAGCCGAGCCCCAGGCCCGTGCCTTCCGGAATCGAGGCGGCTTGTTCCTTCGAGTAGCCGATTTCGCTGAGCACGTCGCTGCTGCCGCATCCACACGACGAGCCACAACAGCCGCCCGCGCCGACTTTCGCGCCTTCGGCGATGGCGCCGTACTTCTCCCGAACGGTGCTGCGAATGTCCGAGGTCTCACTCATGACGGTCGTCCTTTCCCGAGCGTTTCGCTCGCGAGGGTTGGTTGGGCAAATGCGCCAGGGCGGCTCAGAGACCGCCAATCAATTCCTTGACCCGCCGTACGGCGGCGGGGTTGACGCAGTAGCAGACGCGCGGCCCGTCGATCTCTCCCTGAACGAGACCGGCAGATTTCAACACTTTGAGATGTTGCGACACCGTGGCCTGGGCGAGCGGCAATTCGTCCACGATCGCGCCGCACATGCACTCGCCGCGGGCGATCAGCAGGCGCTTGATGGCGATGCGCGCCGGGTGCCCCAGCGCCTTCGCGATCTGCGCCAGCTCGGCATCGGTGGTCTTGCC
>JANMVY010000074.1:0-1538 GCA_031393535.1 Actinomycetes bacterium
CGATGTCGCCACGCGCCCGACCGGGTGTGCTCTCGCCGAGGTGCTCGACCACCTCGAGGAGCCGACGCACGGTGCGTTGCTGGAGTCGCCAGGCGATGAACACGGCGGCGATCGCCACGGCGAGCGCGATGAGCGCGAGGACATAGCCGACCATTAGTCCTCTCTTGCGAATGCGGTGAGCACTGAGTCGTCGTCGATCGCGGTGGGAGGCGCGAGGAGTGACACGGTCGCGTAGCCCTCGCGCACGAGCGCGGTATCGGTGTCCGCGGGCACGGGCGATCCGTTGGGGCGAAGCTGCAACCGGATGAGCCCCGGCGTGTGATCCGCGATCGAGGTGCGCATCGCGCCGATTGGCGCGAGGGGCGCGTGGCGAACGCCGCGCAACTCGTGCGGCTCGACGTTCGGCACGTTGAGGTTGAGCGCGGTGCGGGGAGGCGCGGCTATCAGCCAGCGGGCGGCACGTTGCGCCAGGCCCGTGGCGGTGTGCCACCGGGTCGGGGCGCCCACGTCGATGCTCACCGCGAGACCTGAGAGCCCCCACGCGGCCGCGGTCAACACGGCCCCGACGGTGCCGGAGTGCAAGGTCGATCGACCGGTGTTGAACCCGGGGTTCACGCCCGACACCACCAGTTCGGGCGGCTCGCCGAACGCTTCGAGCACACCTGCGATCACACACAACGCCGGCGAACCGTCGAGCGCGAACGCGGGCGCGTGCCAGCCGGCGACCTCGACGGTCTCGTAACAGATCTGGTCGTTGTGTGCAGCCATCGAGGCCGAGCTGCCGCTCATCTCGTGGCGCGGCGCGACGATTACCACGTCGAAACCGGCGTCTCGCATCGCGCACGCCAGATGAACAATGCCGGGTTCGTGGATACCGTCGTCGTTGGTGACCAGGACACGCATGCCGGCGGTTTTCAGAGCTCCTCGATCTCGGCACGGCGAGCCTTCGCTTGGGCCCGCGCCGCCCCCGTGTGCTCGGGCAACCATCCGGTGACCATGTACTGGATGCGTTCGCCGATGTTCACCGCGTGATCACCGATGCGTTCGTAGTAACGACCGATGAGCGCGAGCTGCACGGCGAAGTTGAGCGGCAACTGCGTGCTCTCGTTGGCGCGCATGATGGCCTGGATGTACTCCGCCTGGAGCGAATCGAGCGCGTCGTCCATGTCGTCGAGCGCGGCGGCAAGCGCGGCGTCGCCGGTCGCGTACGCGTCGACTGCGTGTCGAGTCAGCGTGTGCGCCTGTTCGCTCATCTGCTCGATGAGGCCACGAATGCGCGGTTCGATGGTTGAGCCGTAGATGCGGCGCACGGTCTTGCAGATGTTGACGCTGAGATCACCCGAACGCTCGAGCTCCCAGTTGAGCTTGACCGCGGTCATGAGCGCACGGAGGTCGCCGGCCATCGGTTGTTGCAACGCGAGCAACCGCAGGCAGCGTTCCTCTATCTCGTTGGACTTCTGGTCGAGCACGTCGTCGTGATCGATGACCCGCTGAGCCGCCTGGAGGTCCATGTCGAGCAAGGCTTGGGTGGCGCGCGG
>JANMVY010000083.1:0-2059 GCA_031393535.1 Actinomycetes bacterium
GTCGCGATGCCCTGCTTCGCGAACAGCGCGGCTGCCTTCGCGAGGATCTCGCTGCGTCTCGTGAGAGCCGGTGCGGCGCGCATCGGATCACCGTACCGATCGTGCGAGGGCGTCCACGAGGCCAAGGTACCAAGCATGCGCTTGGTCGACAACCGTGCGACGCCGTGGGCGCCAGACCGCAACAACAGGCATTCGCTGCGCCTCGGCCTGCAACATCGGGCGTTGCGTGTCAGTCGGCCGGCGGTTGCGCTTCGATCGGATCGGACCCGCGCTGGGCCATGAACTCGTCTTTCGAGAGATAGCCCGCGCCGCTACGAGGACGGAAGTTGACGAAGTGCACACCGTCGGCACCAGTCCGGAAGCTGTAGAGCGTCAGACCTGCAATGAAGACCGACGAACCAGGCTCGAGCACCCGGCTCCCGAGAATCAACTGGCCGGCGATGACGTAGATGATCTCGTCGCACAAATGGGCGTGCGAGTGGACCACGGTGTCGGGCCCGAACCGCACCTCGAACAGCTCGGGTTCGGTCGCCGAACCCGAGTGATGCCCGCGAGTCGTACCGGCCAGCTCCTCTGGCGTGAACGCGATACCGCGTGACAAGAGCGCCTCGGTCCTGGCCTGGTCGGAACCCTGCCATTCGAGCAAATTCTCGTCCGCCACCCTGACGGTTCCCACGGCCGCTCCTTCGCAGTGAACTCGCCCAGATCCGCAGAGCCGAGACCATCCGACGTTGCGAACCTATCAGTGCGCCCCGGCCGTGGAGGCTCGCGGAGGAGTCGTGGTCGGGGGCGGAGCCCCACATCACTTCGGCACAGTAGGGTCCGCCGATTGTCCGCGCCGATCGATCCGATCGTGCCTCCACACGCGAACGACGCGGTACGCGTCGCGCTCGTCGAGCGCCTCGCGCACGAACTCAAAGACCGCGCGCTGGCAACGGACGTGGGGGCGGCGCGGCGGCCTCGGGGGCTGGTGTGGCCTGACGCGGCTCGTTTGTTGTCGCGTTGTGCACGTGTGCGGTGGTTTTTGCGACAAGGAACGACGCGGTCATGCCATGGCGAGGTCGTCGAGGGTGGTGATGCGGATCTCGTTGCGCCGGCAACCTGGTGCGGCACCCGACCGATCAGATCCGCAATACCGTGCTGTCAGGCCACGCCGACGGTGCGGGGGCCGAACGCGAAGCTGGTGGTGTTTGCGGGAATGGTGTCGATGCCGGCAAACACGGCGTCGACATCGGGCCCGATGCGATCGGCCACCGCGTGCAGCGCGACGAGGTCGAAGCCGTACACCGACGCGGCATTGCCGCCCACCATGCGCGCGACCTCGTCACGATCGACGCCGGCAAAGGTGTGCGCGAGCGCCTCGCGCGTGTGCGGATAGGTGCCCTCGTCGTGCGGGAAGTCGCTGCCCCACATGATGTTGTCGACGCCGACCTCGGCCCGGTTGTCGGTATCGGCGCGGGTCATGAAGCTCGAACCGAGCCAACAGTTGGTCACCCAGTACTCGCTCGGTTTCATCCTCAGACGGAACGGATCGCGAATCGTCATCACGCCGATGTTGCCCGACTCCTGCTTGGCCTGGATGGTGTCCATCGCCCGCAGTGTGTTCCGCACCCAACTCGACCCGGCTTCGGCGAACACCAGCTTCAGGCCGGGAAACCGATCGAACACCCCCGAAATGACCAGCGCCCACAACGGCCGATGCGCGAAGAACGACGCTTCGAGGACGAACATCGTCGACGACGCGGGGAACATGCCCGGGTCGGGCGAGCCGCTGCCCCCGTGGGCGTTCAGCACGACGCCGCGTTCTTCGCAGGCTCGCCAAACGGGGTCGTACACCGGCGAATGCAAGGGGTCGATGCCGCACCCCGGTGGCATACCCGGCAGGAGCAACCCGCCCCGCAGCCCATGCTCCGCGATCCAAGCGACGTCTGCGATTGCGTCGTCGACGTCGTTCAGCAAGATCTGGCCGATACCGGCCCGACGGCCGGGGAGGCGGTCGCACCACTCGGCGAGCCACCGGTTGTGGGCGCGGAGCCCGGCCAAACGCAGCCGATAGTCC
>JANMVY010000120.1:0-3878 GCA_031393535.1 Actinomycetes bacterium
GGCCGCCAACCCGGCGTTCAACGAAGCGGGCATGCCGCTCATCACCCCGTCGGCCACCAACCCGACGTTGTCCGAGCAGGGCTGGAAGGTCTTCCACCGTGGGCTCGGCAATGACAACTCCCAAGGTCCCGCTGCCGCCACCTACATCAAGAACACCGTCAAGGCGACCTCGGTCGCAGTCGTCGACGATGGGTCCGAGTACGGCAAGGGTCTGGCCGACATCGTGAAGAAGGACCTCGGTGCACTCGTCAAGGCCACCGACACCGTGCAGGCCAAGCAAACGGACTTCTCCGCCACGGTCACCAAGCTGAAGGCTGCGAACCTCACGGAAAAGGACGCCATCTTCTACGGCGGCTACTACCAAGAGGGCGGCCTCATCGCGAAGCAGCTCAAGGACGCAGGCATCAAGGCCGTCTTCGTCGCCGGTGACGGCGTCAAGGACGATGGCTTCGTGAAGGCCGCAGGCGCGTCGGCTGAAGGCGCGATCTTCACCTGCCCCTGCGCGCCGATCTCGGCCATCAAGGACGGTGCGGCATTCGCGGCGAAGTTCAAGGCCAAGTTCCCCACCGGCGATCCCGAAGGCACCTACTCGGCCGAGACCTACGACGCGGCGAACTTCATCCTCGACGCCATCGCCAAGGGCAACGTCACCCGCGCCACCATCAACACCTACATCTCCACCAAGTCGTGGGAAGGCCTCACCAAGACGCTGAAGTTCGACGCCAAGGGCGAGGTGTCCGGCGTGACCGTCTACGCCTTCGTAGTGAAGGGCGGCAAGATCGAAGCCGTCGGTCCGATCAAGTAGTCGGCCTGACTCAACGCAACACCGAAGGCGGGGTGGGGCCGAGGATCATCCTCGGCCCCACCCCAATTCGGAACCGTGCATTTCGATACGTTCGTTGACCAGTTCTGGAGCTTCACGATCACCGGCCTCACCGCCGGGTCGATCTACGCGCTCGTGGCGCTCGGTTACACGCTTGTCTACGGCGTGCTGCGCCTGATCAACTTCGCGCACTCCGAGATCTTCATGATCGGCACGTTCGGTGCCGTGTTTGCGACACGCTGGCTCGGCATCGACCCGGTCGGCGAACCCAAGAGCGGCCTCGCTCTCATCGCAATCCTGCTGTTCTCCGCCCTCATCGCCATGCTGTTCTCGGGCGCCGCCGCGGTTGCGCTCGAACGCGTTGCGTACCGCCCGCTACGCGGTTCGGGTGACGTCTACGGCGCGGTGGCGCTCGCGTTCATCACCGGTTGGGTGGTCGCGTACGTCCTGCCTCCCGACAATGCCACCGCCGACTTCGTCACCGCCTTGGTGCTCACGGCGCCGATCACGCTTTGGTACCGGCGCCTGCTCTCGCGGGGCAACAAGGCCACCCGACTCGGCTTCTTGATCTCGGCCATCGGCGCATCGCTCGCGATCAGCGAGGGATTCGCGTGGTGGCGTGGCCGCAACTTCGAGCAGTACCCGCGCATGTTCAAACGCAAGACGCTCTTCAGCTTCTTCGACGCCGATATACGCGCCGATCAGCTCACGGTCATCATCGGCGCACTGCTCATGATGTTGGCGCTCGAGTTGTTCGTGAATCGCACTCGCCTCGGCCGCGGCATCCGCGCCGTAGCGCAAGACCAGGAGACCGCCCGTCTCATGGGGGTGAACGTCGACGTCGTCATCATGCTCACGTTCCTTCTCGGGGGCGTCATGGCCGGCGGAGCGAGCTTTCTCTTCGTGTTGTTCTACGAGAACACGAAGTACAACATCGGTTTCATCCTTGGGGTCAAGGCCTTTACATCGGCCGTGCTCGGCGGAATCGGCAACCTTCGGGGCGCGCTCCTCGGCGGCCTGACGCTCGGGTTGATCGAGAGCTACGGGTCAGCGATCACCAGCGCCAAGTGGAAGGACCCGATCGCATTCTCCGTGCTGTTGCTCGTGCTCATGGTGCGGCCCACCGGACTGTTGGGCGAAAAGCTCGCGAGGGCACGGGCATGAGCGCGTGGGAGGACCGGCTCGCGCAACGAGCCGGCGGCCCGTCGCGCCGGATGAAGTCGGCCGTCAGCACGGTGTCGGGCCGATGGGCGGCACTCCCCACCGAGTTTCGCATTGCGGTCGCGGTGGCCGGCGTCGCGCTGCTCTACGTGCTTCCCCTCACCGAGAACATCGGCGTCTTTTCATTTCTCCGACCACAGAACTCCGATTTCGTCGGCGTGCTCTTCTACCCCATCGCCATCTACGTGCTCGTCGCGGTCGGGCTCAACATCGTGGTCGGCGAAACCGGACTTCTCGATCTCGGTTACGTCGCCTTCTTCGCGGTCGGGGCCTACACCACGGGCATCCTCGGTTCACTGCACAGCGACGTCCCGTGGTTCCTCCTCCTCCCGATTGGTGTGATCGTCGCGCTCACCGCAGGCATCATCCTCGGCGCACCAACGCTTCGGCTCCGAGGCGACTATCTCGCCATCGTCACGCTGGGATTCGGTGAGATGATCCGCATCACCGCGAACAATCTCGAATGGCTGGGCGACGCCCGCGGCATCTCGAACGTCCCGAGGCCACCGAGCTTCGGCCCGCTCAAGTTCAAGCTGCTCGACGCGAAGCCGTACTACTGGCTCGCGCTCACGTTGATCATCGTGGTAGTACTCGCGGCGCGTGCCCTCGAACGCAGTCGTGTCGGCCGCTACTGGACCGCGATCCGCGAGGACGAGGACGCAGCCGAGCTCATGGGCGTACCCACCTTCCACTACAAGCTCTTCGCCTTTGCCACCGGTGCGGCGATGGGCGGCTTGTCCGGTGTGCTCTATGCGAGCCGCGTCGGCTTCATCAACCCCGACTCATTCCCGCTCGAATTGTCGATCCTCTTCCTCGCTGCGGTGGTGCTCGGTGGCGCAGGGAACCTGCCGGGTGTGATCCTCGGCGCGGTGGTGGTCGCCTACCTGCCTGAACGGTTCCGGTTCCTCGAGGAACGCCGCGTGTTCTTCTTCGGCATCGCGTTGGTGCTCACGATGATCTTCCGGCCGCAGGGCTTGTTGCCGCGCAAGGTGCGCGGCAGTCGGACCTACGCCGGTGACGGCACCCTCGGATCAGGATCATCGTCACCCCCCGCGGAGGCCGTGTCGTGACCGAACTGCTGCGCCTGGCCAATCTCACCATGCAGTTCGGCGGTGTGACCGCGCTCGACGACGTGTCGTTCGCGGTGCGCACGGGCGAGATCGCCGGGCTCATCGGACCGAACGGAGCCGGCAAGACCACGGTGTTCAACGTGATCACCGGGGTCTACAAACCCACCAACGGAAGTGTGGTCTTCGACGGCATACAACTCGCCGGCCGCAAGAAGTACGCGATCACCCGCCTCGGCATCGCGCGCACCTTCCAGAACATCCGGTTGTTCGCCGAGATGACCGCGCTCGAAAACGTCATGGTCGCCGCCAGCGTTCACCACCGCACCACCGTGCCCGGTGCGCTGCTGCGACTACCTCGGGCGCGTGCCGAGGAGCACGACGCGTACAACCGGGCGATGGAGTTGCTCGACTTCATGGGCATCGCCGGCCGCGCCAACCAATCGGCACGCAACCTGCCATACGGCGACCAGCGGCGCCTCGAGATCGCGCGGGCGATGGCGACACAACCCAAGCTGCTCCTGCTCGACGAACCGGCCGCCGGCTTCAACCCCGCGGAGAAGCGAGCGCTCGCCGGGCTCGTCCGTGCCATCCGCGATCGCGGGCTCACCATCTTGCTCATCGAGCACGACATGAGCCTGGTGATGAGCGTGTGCGAGAACATCAACGTGCTCGATTTCGGCAAGCGCATCGCCGAGGGCGTGCCCGAGGACATCCGCGCCGATCCCAAGGTCATCGAGGCCTACCTGGGCGCTCCGGCCGAGGCG
>JANMVY010000218.1:0-2399 GCA_031393535.1 Actinomycetes bacterium
CCCCGCCTTCGAGCACGAACGCGGTCGCGTTGGACAACGGCGCCGGCAGCGTGCCGATCTGCGCGATGGAACCGTCGACCGGGTCGATGCGCAGGATCTTGGCGACCGGTGCGCCGTTCTCCTCGCCACCGATCAGGTAGAGCATCTTGTCGACCGCGACGAGCATTCCGTAGCGATTCCCGTTGAGCAACGCGCCGATCGCGCGGAAGGTCGCCCCGCCGTCGCTCGATGCGAGAATGCCCGTGGGTTCCTTCGCGCCGTCGTAGCCGCCGACGACGAACAGCGTGTCGCCGATCGCCGCGACCATGAGGTCCGCGCGCGGCTCGGGCAGGTGGCCGACCACGGTGACTTTGCCCCCGATGATGGCGTGCACGGTCGACGTCGACTTCGCGTCGCCGCCCCCGACGAGTACGGGCTTGCCCATGACCGTGACCGCCGCCGCGTCGTGGAGCACCTCGTTCAAGGTGCCAGCCGGGGTCATCACGCCGGTCAACGGGTCATAGCGCAGCGCCTGGTTCACCGAGGCCTTCTGGTTCGTGCGTCCCCCGAACACGAGGGCCGTCGCACCGTCGGCGGTGGCCGCCGTGCGCGACAGGGGTGCCGGCAACCTCGTCGCCGTGAGGGTCACCGCGATGGCGGTCGGCGGAGCAATGGTCGTGGTGGTGACCACCGTGGTGGTCAACGCGACGGGGCCGCTCGTGATCGGCGTGGAGTGCTTGGTGTCACCGTCGTCCGAGAGCAGGCCGATCACGTACAACACCGCGAGCACCGCGAACGCGCCGAGCACCCAGCGGCCGCGACCTTCTGGCAGGCCGATGCGCCGGCGGCGCCGCCGGTCGAGCGAGCCCATGCGCAGCGGCGAAGTCATCGGTGGGATCGGGCGTCGCGGCTGCACGGCCTAACAGCCTGGCACCCGACGCCGGGTCACGTGGCATCGTGCGTTGCGCGGAACGACGCTGGTTCAGCCGCCGATCTGACTCATCGATTTCTTCGGCCGGATGAAGTGCACCTGGTTGATCTGGTGCCCGGCCCACTTCGCGTGCACGGCGTTTTCGAAGCACGCCGAGATGTCGTCGTCGGACGCCCCGTTGCGCAACAAGGTGCGCACGTCGTACTCGTCGAGCGCGAACAAGCAGTTGCGGAACTTGCCTTCGGCAGTCAGGCGAACACGATCGCAGGTGCCACAGAACGCCTGCGTGACGCTCGCGACGATGCCGATCTCGCCGGCGCCGTCGCGATAGCGATAGCGGGCCGCGGGCGCGCTCGACGGTGCGAGCGGCTCGAGTGGGTACACCGCACCGATGCGTTCGACGATCTCGGCCGCGGTGACCACCGCGCCGTTACTCCACGTCTGGTCGGCGTCGAGCGGCATGAACTCGATGAATCGCACGACGACGCCCTTGTCGCGGCCGAATTGCGCGAAGTCGAGCAACTCGTCGTCGTTGACCCCGCGCATCATCACCGCGTTCACCTTGACGGGCCGCAACCCTGCTTCGAGCGCCGCGTCGATTCCGTCGAGCACCTTGTGCAACTCGTCGCGTCGCGTGATCGCCCGGAAACGGTCGCGATCGAACGTGTCGAGCGAGACGTTGATGCGCGTGAGCCCGGCCGCGGCGAGATCGTGCGCGACCAACCGCAACGTGGCGCCGTTGGTGGTGAGCGCGAGGTCGACGGGCAACTTCGCCAGCTTCTCGACGAGCACCGGAAGGTGTGCTCGCACGGTCGGCTCGCCACCGGTGAGCCGGATGCTCTCGATGCCGTGGCGTTCGACGAGCAACCGGGCGAGCCGCTCGATCTCCTCGAAGGTGAGGATGTCTTCGCGCGGGAGCCATTGCATGCCTTCTTCGGGCATACAGTACGTGCAGCGGAAGTTGCAGCGATCGGTGACCGAGATGCGCAAGTCGCGGTGCACACGCCCGAACGTGTCGATCAGTGGCCGGTCCATGAGGACAGGCTACAGAAGCAGTAGGTCGACGCTGCCACCGGCCGCGACGCCGCTGCCGTCGGGCAGCACCGCGAGTGCGCTCGCGTTGGCCATGGCCGACAAGTGGTGACTGCCCTGCCCCCCGGCGGAGCGCACGTGGTACCGGCCGTCGGCTTCGAGGGTGGCCGCAACGCGGGCGAAGTGAATCTTGCCGTCGGGGCGTCGGTACAACGCCTCGTCGACGACGGCGCGCACGGGGCTGCGCACCCACGATCGCGGGGCGAAGCCCATCATCTTGCGCAACGCGGGACGGGCGAACAGTTCGTAGCTCACCATGGACGACACCGGGTTGCCGGGCAGTCCGAACACCGGCACGCCGCCGACGATGCCGAACGCGAGCGGCTTCGCGGGCTTGATCGCCACCTGCATCCACCGCATCTCGCCGATGCGCTCGAGCACCACCTTCACGTAGTCG
>JANMVY010000246.1:0-2972 GCA_031393535.1 Actinomycetes bacterium
TCGAGCGACTATCCCCACGGCGGCTCTGACTGGCCCGAGTCGCGAGCCACCATCGACCGCGCGTTCGCCGGGGTCGACCCTGCGGAACGTCACGCAATCCTGGCCGGCAACGCGGCGCGCATCTACGGCCCGAAGAGCTGACGCCGCGCGCTCACCCACTCGGGTTTTCGGCTGGTTCTGCGCGCCGAATGCGGCGCTCGGAACCGGCCGAACCATCGGTCAGCGCAGCGGGCCGCCGGTCATCTCTGAAGGAACGATGTCGCAGTAGCGCTCGAGGGTGCGATGCATGTTGATGATGCGGCACTCCTCGCTCGAAAGTGCGAGGTGCGTGAGGCCCGGTTGTTGCAACCCGCGCTGCGCGTTGCGGAGCAACTCGATGTCCTGGTTGATGACGGTGCCGAAGACCTGTGTGCCCGCGGGAATGTCGATGTTCTGGGGCACCTCGCGCGGTGAGCTCGCCGATGGCATGCGTTCGAAGTGCAACACCACGAATCGCGCTTCGTCGACCTTCGAGCCGGGCAGTGCGTACATCACGCTCAACGAGTCGACGTTGTAGAGCACGGTGACGTTCGGGAAGAGGTTGTACTGGTTGAGCGTGGTCACCTGATCGCTGGTCAGATGCGACACGTCGACATTGCGCTTCGCGAGCACGCCGCGAATGCCGTCGGCGATGCAGTCCTGCACGGTGCGGCCCGCGGGCAGATCGGGTACCGGGCACGACTGGTCGACGCCCATGCGCATGCCCTGCGAGTCGATGAACGAATCCCACACCACCTGCGGGTCGACCTTGCGTCCGAGCCGCGGGCTCGGCACGCCGTAGCGCTGCTTCGAGACACCGTGACGTTCCCACAAGAACTGACCCGCGTTGATGTCGTCGAAGCACCCCAGCATGTCGCTGTGCAGACCCTGCACGTGATACGTCTCGGAAAACCCCTCGGACAACACTTTCCAGTTGCTCGGCACCGTGGTGGTGATCATGCGCGTGCAGCGGTACACGTCGGGTTCGATCCAGGCCGCGTCGGCGGGCACACCTTCGAGGTACTCCTCGAGCGACATCGCATCGTTGTCGAGGTTGACGAACACCAGGCGACCCCACGTGCCGACGCGGGCCGCCAACAACGGCAGCTCCTCGTTGCGCAGCGTGCCGAACCCTTTGCGAGACGGCACTTGACGCAAGCGACCCTGCAGGTCGTATGTCCAGTTGTGGTACACGCAGCGCAGTTCGGTGATGCCGGATCCGGTGCCCTCGCAGATGATGTTGCCCCGGTGGCGGCACGCGTTCTGGAAAGCCCGCAGCTCGCCGTCGTCGCCCCGTACGACGAGCACGGAGTACGGGCCGGCGCGGTACTCGAAGAAGTCGCCCGGCTCGGCCACGTGGTCGACGCTGCACGCCACGAGCCACGCCTTCGCGAAGACCTTTTCGAGCTCGACCTTCGCGAAGTCGGGTGACGTGTACCGGTACACCGGGATGCTCGTGGGCGAGCCGTTCGCACTGCCCATCGACGAGATCGCTGTGCCGACCACATCTTCGGCCGCCCGGGTCTCGGCGATCGTCATGGTTGCCCCCTCGGTACGACGGACGGAATCCGTCACCATATTCCTGTTCCGGGTCGCACCGCGCCCCCAGCGTTGCGCGTTTTGCGACCCGGTACGGGGGCGCGGAACCCGGTACGGGTCAGCCGACCACGCCGCGAGCCCGTAACGCGGCGATGTCGGCCACGGTACGCCCCAGTTCGACGAGGATCTCGTCGGTCTGCTCACCCAGCGCCGGTGGGCCGCGACGCGCCTCGCCCCGGCGACCGTCGACGCTCACGGGTACGGCGACGAGCCGCAGGTCGTCGATGATCAGATGGGGGCACGGTTCGAGCAGACCGAGCGCGGCGAGCTGCTCGTCCGCGACGAGCTCGTCGACACCGCGTACGCGACTGCTCGGTACCGAATGTCGGCGGAGCACGGCTTCCCAGTCGACCGCGTTGCGACTGCGCATCTTGGGTGCGATGAAGCCGCGCAGCTCGTCGCGGTACTTGACGCGTGACGCATTGGTGACAAAGCGTGGGTCGTGCGTCAGCTCGTCGAGGTCGATCGCAGTCATGAACAAGCCGAACAGGTTGTCGTTCGCGGCGGCCACCATGATGCCCACGTCATCGGCCGTGGCATACAGCTCATACGGGGCGATCATCGGTGCGGTGGTGCCCTGGCGTGAGGGCACCGTGCCGGTACCGAGGTACCCCGCGAGGTGGTATCCGAGCCACCACGTCGCGATCTCGAACAAGCTCGTCTCGACACGTGAGCCCCGGCCGCTGCGTTCGCGGTTCGCGAGCGCCGCGAGTATCGCGATGGTGGCCCACGCCGCAGTGCCCAGATCGATCGCGCCGATGCCCAACCGCACCGGCGGACGATCGGGCTCGCCGGTCACCGACATGATGCCGCTGTAGGCCTGCAGCACCGGGTCGTAGCCCGGGCTGTCGCGCAACGGTCCGACCCCGCCGAACGCGGAGATCGAGCAGTGGACGAGCCGCTCGTTCGCCGCGCACAACGCGTCGGCCCCGAGACCGCGCTTGTCGAGTGAGCCGGGGCGGAAGCTCTCGACCACCACATCGGCCGCGACGGCGAGATCGCGCACGATCGCAGCCCCCTCGGCGGTGTCGAGATCGACCGCGATGCTGCGCTTGTTGCGGTTCGCCGCGAGGTACGAGGTGCTGATGCCCTGCCATGCGGGCGGTACCCACGCCCGCGTGTCGTCGCCCGCTCCGGGGCTTTCGACCTTGATCACGTCGGCACCGAGATCGCCCAGCGTCATCGTGCAGTACGGCCCGGCGAAGTTGCGCGTGAGATCGAGCACGCGCACCCCCGTCAGCGTCGTCGGAAAGCTGGGTGACTCGTTCACGCCGGCAACCTGGCGAAGCGGGCACGGAGCTCGTGCTTACACTTTGCCGGTGGCATTGCGCGGCAGCGAGGTAACGACCTCGAGA
>JANMVY010000249.1:0-2414 GCA_031393535.1 Actinomycetes bacterium
CGCTGCGATATGCGCGTCGGCCTCGCGAGCCCGACGCGCCGCGTACTTGATACGGATCGTGTAGCGGTATGTGACCCAAAACAGGAGGGGCGCGATGGCGAGGGCGAGCAACCCGAAGCCTGGGTCGATCAAGACCATCACCACCGCGAGCCCGATGAGCATCACAATGTTCGGAATGAAGGTGTCGAAGATCGCGACCAGCATGCTCTGGACTCGATCGATGTCCGTGGTGACGCGACTCACCAGATCACCGACCCGCTGACGGTCGTGGTAGGAAAGCGACAGCCGTTGCAGATGCGCGTACAGGGTCGTCCGGAGTCGAACGACGACCCGTTCGCCCGCTCGGTCCATCAGCATGGCGCTCGACCAGCCGAGTATCGCCGTCAGGCCCGCCAAAATCGCGAGCGCGACGAGGGACCGAACCAGGATCGTCTGTGGCGGCGTCGTCGTGATCCAACCTCGAGCGGTCCACAAGTTCGGGGACGGCGTAGGGCCGGCGATCAGAGTCGGCAGCCAGCCGGATTGAGGCTGGTGGAGTATGGCCCCATCGATGATCACCTTGAGGGGCCATGGTTGCGCGAGATCGGTGAAGACGTCGGCGACGACGAGCACGGCGCCCCAGCCGAAGTGCGGCATGAAACGACGAAGAAACGTCCGGAACCGCCACGCCGACCTCAACATGACGACGCCTCCCTCGGACCTGACACCGTTGGCTCCAATATCGCGTCGAGGAGCCCGGCGTGTTCGAGAACCTGTTCGGCCATCGCCGCGGCGTTTCGACCGCCAGCATCGCGCACCGCGTCGAGATAGGCCCGGATCATCGTCCTCCGGCGTGACCGGCGTCGTTCCCGTCGACGGCGCGACCGATCGCCGGGACCGGCGATGGTGCCGATATGCAGCAAGGCTTGCACCAGACAACGATCATGATCGCCCGGTGATGCCAGCAGTTCGCTGGCGACGAGTTGGGATCGAGCGCGCCACCATGTCGCGGCCCATACTGCACCCTCGCCGTGAGCGTCGTGGTGAGTCGCGAGGTCAGAGAGATGACGCGACAAATCTGGGTCGCGACGCGTACCGCGATCGGCTCGGTACCAGCCGTACGGCCTGCCGCTCCCGAGCAGGGCTGCGGCGAAGTAGTCACAGATCCCCTCCTCGATCCCGGTCTTCCCGTTCCGTTGCTCATTCGGCGGACGTTCGGCATTGAGTCGAAAATCTGCGGTGTGTCGGCAGAGATGATGGCCGACCTCGTGATAGATGATCGCGGGATTGTGCGCCGCGTTCCGCAGATACGACTGGTATCCCGCATACGGTTTCCGGTACCGGCTGCACCCAAGGTGAATCTCGCCGGTCGGCTCGACGGGCAGGAGTTCTGGCACACCCGTTGTACGGGTCGAGAGTCGGTAGTGGCCACCGGAGAGTGGTCGAAGCTCACCGGATCTGCGGTCCCCATCGCCCTCGGCAAAACCAGGTAACCGCGACCCGAAATGTGCGCCGACGACAACACCGACCGGCGGCAATGTCGTCCCTCCGGCCTCGCCGATGAGCTGGTTGGCGACCGTCATCGCCCGTTCTGTGTGCACATACGCGTTGACCATGCCGAATCGGTTGGCCTCCGCCACGATTTCATTGAACGCTCCCGACGCCCGACGGTTCTCTCGCGTTCGGGTGCCACCCTTCGAAGGATCGAAGCACAGGGTTCCATCGCGAAGCTCCAACGCGGGTGTGGGCCCGCCGCGCAAGAAACCGTGACCATCGACCTCGACGAGCACCGCACGGGTACTCACCACGACGTTCCGGCCCGAAACCTTCCCGTCGATGACCACAACCGAGTCGAGCGAACCATCGACCAGGTCGACGCTGACGCTGCCGGCCGTGTCGGTATTGACTCGATACCAACGTGCGGGCACCTGCCGGTCGCTCTCGCGCCTGCTCATGCGATAGCGGCGCCGACTGTCGGAGCGTTGAACCCGGCGGGAACCCGCAGTTTTCCACCGGCGAAGCGGCGTCCGAGTTCAGAGGTCGGGACACACTGGACTGGGCGGGCCAGTTCCACTTCCCGACACGCGAGTGGACTGTTCGTGATCAGACCCGAGATCGCCGCGACTTCGTGTCCCATACCGGCGAGAACATCGACCGCGGCGATCGCGGCGAGGCTTTCTCGCGTGGTGACTACCAGTGCCACCTCGCCGAGATGCGCCGCGAGCGTTTCGAGCAACAGTGTCGTCTCGTATTGCAGGATGCCGTCTGCGATTTCGATCACACCCCAGTCGACACCCTCGGCCCTGAGTTGACCTGCGGTACCGGTCAGGATCGCGATCAGTTCCGCGGAGGTGCATCCGACGGTTGATGGCCAACCAAGATCGAGGAAATCCAAGACGGGCGACGCTCCGGCATCACCAAACGATCCGTAGTCG
>JANMVY010000304.1:0-6211 GCA_031393535.1 Actinomycetes bacterium
CGGCGCGGTAGGGCGCGGGCGGCGGCGCGGCGCGGTAGGGCGCGGGCGGCGGCGCGGCGCTCGGGTACGACGGCCATGGCGCCGGCGCACCGTACGTGGGCTGCTGCGACAGAGGTGCGCCGTAGTCGGGCGGCGGCGGTGCGGCGGGGGCGGGGGTCGCTGGTTCGGGGGCGACACTCATGTCGAACACCCGCGTCGGCTCGTCGCCTGCGCCGTTCGGCACCACCGCGCCACCGGGCTCAGCGCGATCGGGAAGGAGCGGCCAATCGTTCATGTCGCAGACGGTAGGTCCGTGTCGCGAAAAGCGGGCGAAAGTAGCGGCGACGAAGCGGGGCGCGGCTTTAGGTTGGGCTCATCGACGACCACGGCGACGCGCCCGTCACGATTGGCAAGGGGCCGGTGTCGGGCGGGGGAGGTTCGACAGCGGGGAACCACAGCACGAATGTCGAGCCCTTCCCGAGCTCCGAAACGAGCTGCACACGACCGTTGTGGCGGGCCACGATCTGACGCACGATCGACAGGCCGAGTCCGCTGCGCCCTTCCTCGCGGGCGCGTCGGCGATCGCCACGCCAGAACCGCTGCCACACCCGTGCCTGGTCTTCGGGGGCGATACCTGGACCATGGTCCTCGACGGCGACCCACACCCACCCGCCTTCGCTCCCCGCGGCGAGTCGCACCGCCGTCTCCGAGGGCGCATGGCGGATCGCGTTCGCGAGCAGGTTCGCGAGCGCCTGCCGCACAGCAGTCGCGTCGGCGTTGACCCACAAGCCGGGCACTGCGACGCAGTCGATCCGCAGGCCGTTCGTTTCGGCTGTGGCACGGAAGTCGGCCGCGGCCTCGCTCACCAACAGCGCGACGTCGATGAGACCGGCTCGGCTCGCCGGTGCCTCCCGGCGGGCGTACAGCAACAGGTCATCGACGAGCGTCGACATACGCTCGGCGGTGCGTCCCACCACCACGCCGGCCTCGCGCAAGTCCGCAACCGTCGCGTCGGGATCGGACAATGCCACCTCGAGGTTGGTGCGGATGACCGCGAGCGGGTTGCGCAGCTCGTGCGAGGCCTCGTGGATGAAGCGGCGCTGACTCTCGAACGCCGCGTCAAGCCGGGCGAGCATCGCGTCGAACGTGTCGGCGAGCTGGTGCAGCTCGTCGTTCGGACCGTGCATGTCGATGCGCCGAGACAGATCGGTGGCCTGGATGTCGCGCGCCACCGCGGTGATACGACCGATGGGTCGGAGCACACGGCCCGCGACGAAGTACCCCACGCCCAAGCTGCCCACGAACAGGAGTCCGAGCGCGGTGAACGAATATTGACGCAGCTTGTTGAGCGCGCGCCGATTGACGCTCTGCTCGAGTTGCGAGATGAAGGCTTGCGCCTCGCGGTCGTTTCGGCCGATCACCTGACCATCGGACAGCACGATCACCGCGTCGAACGATGCGCTGTTGCCTATCGGCTCATCGGCCAAGGTGCGCGACACACCCGCGTAGATGCCGAGCACCACGAGCGAGGCGAGTCCGAACAACAGCACCGAATAGAGCACCGTCAGGCGCACACGAATCGAGCCCATCCAGGCCGGCAGCCGTTCGGCGAACGACTTCGACCTCGGGCTCACGAGATGTCACCCGGGTCGAACAGCTTGTACCCGCGCCCGATAACCGTCTCGATGAGCGGGTTCTCACCCTCGACGGTGACTTTGCGGCGCAGCGTCCCCACGGTGACCCGCACCGTGTTGGTGAAGGGATCCGCGTGCTCGTCCCACACGTGTTCGAGCAGCTCTTCCTGCGACACGACCGAGCTCGCATTGGCCATGAAGTAGCGGAGCAGCGCGAACTCTTTCGCGGTGAGATCGAGCACTCGTGAGCCGCGACGCGCGATGTGCCGAGCGGTGTCGAGGTCGAGTTCACCGACGCGCATCACCGCGGTGGACTTCCCGGCATCGCGCCGCAGGAGCGACCGGACCCGTGCGGCCAGCTCACCGAACGCGAACGGCTTGACCAAGTAGTCGTCAGCACCGGAGTCGAGTCCGGCGATGCGGTCATCGATGGTGTCGCGCGCGGTCAACATGAGCACACGGGGCGGTTCGCCGGGGGTGGGACCCTCGCGGAGGAGCCGGCACACCTCGAGGCCGTCGATGTCGGGCATCGTGAGATCGAGGCAGATGAGGTCGTAGGCGTTCACCGACGCCTTGGCCAAGGCGTCGGGCCCGTCGAAGGAGATGTCGACTGCGTACCCCTCGCGGCGAAGGCCCCGGCCGATCGCCTCTGCAAGGTCTTCTTCGTCGTCGACGACCAAGATGCGCACATTGCAGACCGTACCGTGCGCATGTGGGATCAGGCAGGCGCCCGCCGGGTCGCGCGACGATCGTGAGCGGTGAGCATTGCGAAAGAACCACCACTCCGGGCCGACCTTTATGTGGAGCTTCGCCCAGGGGTGGTTCACTGTGGCAAACCATCTCCACAGGAGCACCTTGCGCCGATGAGCGTCGACGAGTCCCCCGCCCCGTTTCCGCAAGTCCCTGTCTCGTCGGCGGCTGTACCGACACCGAGGGCCGCTATGACCTCCGATGCCGAGCGGGCCCGGACCATCGAAGCGGCGCTGTTCGAGATCAAGAAGGTCATCGTCGGCCAAGACCGGATGATCGAGCGGCTCATGGTGTGCCTGCTCTCGCGCGGTCATTGCCTTCTCGAAGGCGTACCGGGTGTCGCGAAGACCCTCGCCGTCGAAACGCTCGCGTCGGTCACCGGTGGCTCGTTCGCCCGCCTTCAGTTCACCCCCGACCTCTTGCCGGCCGACATCGTCGGCACACGCATCTACCGCGCGTCGAGCGAGACCTTCGACATCGAGCTGGGACCGGTTTTCGCGAACTTCGTGCTCGCCGACGAGATCAATCGCGCGCCCGCCAAGGTGCAGTCGGCTCTGCTCGAGATCATGGCTGAGCACAAGGTGTCGATCGCGGGCAAGTCCTTTCCCGCCCCCGACCCGTTCCTCGTGCTCGCGACGCAGAACCCCATCGAGAGCGAAGGCGTGTACCCCTTACCCGAGGCGCAACGCGACCGCTTCCTCATGAAGATCGTCGTGGGCTACCCGACGCCGGCCGAAGAGGTCGCCATCGTCGAACGCATGGGAGTGCGCGCGCCGGTGCCGCGACAGATGCTCGATGCCGACATCGTCACACAACTCCAAGCGGCGACCGACACTGTCTACGTCGATCGTGGTGTGATCGATTACGCGGTCAACCTCGTGCTCGCGACCCGCGAGCCGGCCAGCTTCGGGTTGCACGACCTGGTCGAGCTCATCGGCTACGGGGCGAGCCCCCGAGCCTCGCTCGGTCTCGTGCGGGCCGGTCGTGCCCTCGCGTTGTTGCGGGGTCGCACATATGTGCTCCCCCAGGACGTGTTCGATGTCGCGCCCGACATCATGCGCCATCGTTTGGTGATGTCCTACGAGGCGATGGCCCGCGACCTGACCCCCGATCACGTGCTCGCCCGCGTGCTCTCCACGGTTCCTGCGCCGCGCATCGCGCCGTCGCAAGACCCGGTGCGCGCGCAACACATCGACAATCCACGACCGGATACGGGCGACGGTTGGCGCGTCGCATGACCATCGAGTCATCGCGCGAGGTGCTGCGCCGCCTCGAGTTGCGCGTCACGCGCAAGCTCGACGGTTTGCTCCAGGGCGACTACCGCGGGCTCATCCCCGGCCATGGCAGCGAGCCTGGCGAGACACGCGTGTACCAGGCAGGTGACGACGTGCGTCGCATCGACTGGAACGTCACCGCACGTACGCAGGCAACGCACATTCGTGAGTCGATCGCAGACCGTGAGCTCGAGACATGGTTGTGCGTGGACCAGTCGGCAAGCCTCGACTTCGGCACCACCACAATGGAAAAGCGCGATCTCGCCTTGAGCGCCGCGGCCGCGATCGGCTTTCTCACCGCGCGGGTCGGCAATCGGCTCGGCGCCGTGTTGGTCGAGCCGAGCCGGGTCGTCGAGATCCCCGCTCGACAGGGTCGCTCGCACCTCATGGCGATCCTGCACCGGGTGCAGAACGCGCCCCGCAGCGAAGGCGCGGCCGACGCCGATCTCGCCAAGGGCATTCGCCGGCTCATGTCCCCCGCACACCGGCGCGGTCTGGCCGTCGTGGTGAGCGATCTGCTTGCGCCTCCGGGTTGGCAGCAAGAGATCGCCCGTGTCGCAGTGCGGCACGACGTGCTCGTGATCGAGGTGCTCGACCCACGCGAGTTGGAGCTGCCCGACGTGGGCACGCTGGCGCTCGTCGACCCCGAGACCGGTCGACTTCGCGAGGTCAACACGCGCCGCGCGAAGCTGCGGGCTCGATACGCCGACGCGGCTCGCGATCAGCGCGCGGAAAATGCTCGCGCCGTTCGTCGCGCCGGCGCCGATCACCTCGTTCTGCGCACCGATCGCGACTGGCTGTTCGACATCGTGCAGTTCGTCGTGCTGCGCCGCAAGCGCATGGAAGCAAAGGTCTCCCCGTGATGGTCGCAGTCCAGTTCTCGGAACCGGTCCGGTTGTGGCTCCTCGTCGCACTCGCGGGCTTGCTCGCCGCGTACGTGGCCGTGCAGTTCACCCGCCGCACGTACGCGGTGCGGTTCACCAACCTCGCGCTGCTCGACAAGGTCGCCCCGAAGCGACCGGGGCTGCGCCGCCACGCCGTCGCCGCCGGATTCCTCCTTTGCGTCGGCCTGCAAGTGCTCGCCTTCGCCGGGCCGCGGCGCGTCGAACGGGTGCCCCGAGAACGCGCCACGGTGATGCTGGCCATCGACACGTCGTTGTCGATGCAGGCGACCGATGTCCAGCCGTCACGCATCGCCGGCGCAAAGGAGGCCGCGAAGATCTTTCTTGCGGAGCTACCGGCGAAGTTCAACGTCGGACTCGTGTCGTTCAGCCGCACCGCAGTGGTGAAGGTCAGCCCGACGAAGGACCATCTGCAGGTCTTGCACGCGATCGACACGCTCGAATTGGGTGAAGGCACCGCGATCGGTGACGCGATCATCGCCAGTCTAGAAGCCATCAAGGCGGTACCGGCCGACGAGGAAGGCACACCGCCCCCTGCGGTCATCATCGTGATGTCGGACGGCAAGACCACCTACGGCACCCCCGACGTCGTGGCCACCAACCGGGCGACCGAAGCCGGGGTCACCGTGTCGACGATCGCGTTCGGCACCCCCGAAGGCACGATCACGCTGCCGAGTGAGCGATCACCGGTCGCGGTACCCGCCGACCGCGAGGCCCTGGCGAGGATCGCCGAGGCAACCGGTGGCACAGCGTACGGCGCGGAATCGACCGAGGAGTTGAAAGCGGTCTACCGGGGTATCGGTAGCTCGGTCGGCTACGTCGAGGAGACACGATCCATCGTCGGATGGTTCGTCGGCCTCGCCCTCGTGGCCGCGTTCCTCACCGCGCTCGGGTCGCTCGCCTGGTTCCAACGGCTGCCGTAGCCATGCCCACCGCGACCCGGCGGTAGCCGCCTCAGTTCTGCGACGAGACCTTCTCGGAGACGACTCGCGAGCTGCCCCCTGGTTGCATCGTGACTCCATAAAGGCAATCAGCGGCTTCCATGGTGCGCTTTTGGTGACTCACGATGAGCAGCTGTGCGTCGGCGCGGAACTCTTCGACGAGTCCGAGGAATCGGTGCAGGTTGACGTCATCGAGCGCGGCCTCCACCTCGTCCATCACGTAGAACGGTGAGGGGCGACTGCGGAACACGGCGAACAAGAACGCGAGAGCCGTGAGCGAACGCTCGCCGCCCGAAAGCAGAGAGAGCTTGCGCACATTCTTGCCCGATGGTCGTGCCTCGACCTCGATGCCGGTCTCGAGCAGATTCTCGGGTGCGGTGAGGATGAGCCGTCCCTTGCCCCCGGGGAAGAGGGTCTCGAAAAGGGTCTCGAAGTTCGCGGCCACGTCCGCGTAGGCCGCAGCGAACACGTTGACGATCTCGTCGTCGACGGATCGGATCACCTTGGCGAGGTCACGACGCGCCGTCTTGATGTCGTCGAGTTGTTGTTGGAGGAATTCGTGACGCTCGGTGAGCGCACTGAACTCCTCGAGCGCGAGTGGGTTGATCGCACCCATGAGCTTGAGCTCACGCTCGAGGTCACGGATGCGTTGCGCGGGGCCGACCCCGTCGACCAACTCGGGCAGGACCGCGGCGATCGCGGCGGCGGGTTCGCAATCGAGGTCGCGGCGC
>JANMVY010000334.1:0-2135 GCA_031393535.1 Actinomycetes bacterium
CCAAGTCGCTCGCCCGCGAGGTGTGGCCCGAAACCGAGGCCGACCCGCACTTCCAGGCCCTCGCGCTCGACGACAAGGGTGGCCGCGAGTTCCGGTGGAAGGGCTGGATCGCGATCGAAGGCCTGTGGGCCCTCGAAGACCCGACCCGGGTGCACGTCGTGGCCACCGAACAGCAGGTGCTCACGCAGGTGGGCGAGGTCCCATTCCGCGGCATCGTCGATCGCCTCGAGCGCGGGGCCGATGGCACCCTCGAGGTCACCGACTACAAATCCGGCCGCGCACCGAAGCCGCGTTTCAGCGACGACCGCCTCGCGCAGGTATTGCTGTACGCCGCGGCGATCGAGGCCACCATGGACGAACGGCCGAGCCGAGCCCGGCTGCTCTACCTCGGCCAAAAGACGGTCGACGTCGCGGTCACTGCCGCGGCGGTGCAACCCGTCGTCGACGCACTCGGGGTCACGTGGCAACGCATGCAGACTGCGTGCAGCGCCGAGGTGTTCGCGCCGAAACCCGGGCCGCTGTGCGGCTGGTGCCCCTACGCGGCGCAATGCCCCGAGGGCCAGGTCGAGATCCGTCGCCGGATCGAGCTCGGCGTGCTCGGCGACCACGCGCCCGCAGTGGCCCAGCTCGCCGCGGTGAGCTGATCAGACCCGACGCCCCCGACGCCACCGCAGCACAAGGACCGCAGTGGCCACGGTGGCCACGACTGCGACGAGCACCGGCCGCGCAGCGAATCCACGGCGACGATCGTGGTCGAGGTGGGCGTGATCGTGGTCGGGGTCGGGGTCGGGGGCGTGGTCGTGGTCAACCGGCGAACGCGGCGAAACCGGCGGGACCGGCGGGACCGTGGCGGCCACGGACGCGGTCGGAACCATGGCCGCCGCCGGCCGAGCCATGGCCGCCGCGGGCTCGGGCCGGCCCAGAATCTGGTCGACCGGCGCGGGGTCGCCGACAACCGGACGCGCCCGCGCTCGGTTGCGCTGCGGGTCATAGCTCGGCATCGACGGATCCTCCGGATCTTGGGCGCGTGGCCAGCACAACGCGGCGGAACAAGGTGTCGAATTCCGCGGCTGCTTCAGCCGCGCCTGGCCGCGGTGCCAGCATGTGCAGTGGGAGCGACTGCGCGGCGGCCTCCGCTATCGCCGCACGCAGATGCACGGGCGGCAACACCAGCTGCGGATAGAGCTCGGCCAGCTGTTGGTACCAGTACTGCCCATCGCGGGTACGACCGAGGCGATTCACCACAATGCCGGCAACCCCGAGCGGCTCTCGACGACGTTCGCTGATGCGTTCGATCGTGCGCAGCATCTGGGCGACGCCATCGGTGGCCCAGGCACCGGGTTCGGTGACCACGAGCGCGCAGTCCGCTGCGAAGAGACCGTTGACGGTGAGCAACCCCAGCGACGGTGGGCAGTCGATGAAGACCAGATCGAAATCGATCCCTTGCATCGCCATGCGCAACCGATCTTGCGCGCCGAGCGGATCGAGCGCGAGTTGCGGCTCACGCGACGCGAGGTTCGGGCTCGACGCGACGACCATCGGCAGCCGGCCGGCCGCGCCCGGCCAGCCCGAGGCGATCACGCATTCGCGCAGGCAGCCCGGTCGCTCCTCGGCGAGCGCGACATCGACCGTGACCGGTGGGTCCCATACGCCGAGGCCCGTTGTCGCGTTGGCCTGCGGGTCGATGTCGATCACGAGCGTACGGATACCGATCGCCGCAGCCGCTCCGGCGAGCCCGAGTGTGACGGTGGTCTTGCCGACACCACCCTTCTGGTTCACGAGCGCGACAACGGCCATGGCGCAGCACGCTAGTGCTCAGAATGGGCCATTTGGGCCGGACTACCCAGGCCCGGCGGAGGGCCTCGTCGGTATCATCCATTGCCGTGAGCGCAGCCCCAAGAAGCGGACTCGGACGTGGCCTCGCGGCCATTCTTCCCACGGCCGAATCGAGTGAGAAAGAGCAGCTCAGCGACAACGAACGGGTGCTGCACAGCCTGGTCGATGCCGGGCTCGACCAGCTCGCGTCCACCACCAGGCTCGACCTTCTCGCCTACTTGCACCTGCCGCGCTTCGACGAACCGGTGCTGTTCTTGCGCAAACCTGACCTCTCGACGTTGTCGGCCACGCGCATCTAT